>NZ_JBHWZO010000017.1:0-41194 GCF_042728455.1 Promicromonospora sp. NPDC060204 | reverse complement strand
GCTGAGCCTGCGGCTCAGGCTCTGCTTGTCTGTCGGCTGAGCCTGCGGCTCCGCTCCGGGCGCGTGCCTCGTTCCTCGGCCCCCACCCTGCGCTGCGAGACCGGCTCAGGCTCTGCTTGTTGTCGGCTGAGCCTGCGGCTCCGCTCCGGGCGCGTGCCTCGTCCCTCGGCCCCCACCCTGCGCTGCGCCTCCGGCTCAGCCGAGCATCTCCTTGTGCCGGATCGCCCGCCGGGCCTCCCGCATGTCCTGCTGCTCGCGCAGCGTCTGGCGCTTGTCGTACTCCTTCTTGCCTCGCGCGAGCGCGATCTCGACCTTGGCGCGGCCGTCCAGGAAGTACAGCGACAGCGGGATGAGGGTGTGCCCCTTCTCCCGCGACTTCGACTCCAGGCGCGCGATCTCCTCGCGGTGCAGCAGCAGCTTGCGCCGGCGCCGCGGCGCGTGGTTGTTCCACGTGCCCTGGAAGTACGCGGGGATGTGCACGTTCTCGAGCCACGCCTCGCCGCGGTCGATGGCGGCGTAGCCGTCCGTCAGGGACGCGCGACCCATCCGCAGCGCCTTGACCTCGGTGCCCGAGAGCACCAGTCCGGCCTCGAAGACGTCCTCGATCACGTAGTCATGACGGGCCTTCTTGTTGTTCGCCACGATCTTGCGCGGGTCGTCGACGTTCTTCTTGGCCATGGTCTCCCTCCGGGGTCTGCGGGCGCGCCGTACCCGCTGCGGGCGGCGCGACGTCCCAGTTTACGCGCCCGGTCCAGCCCGACCAGGCTTTTACAGCCAGGTCATCGGGTCCACGGTCGAACCGTTGATGTAGAGCTCGAAGTGCAGGTGGCAGGCGGTGGACGTGCCCGTGGTGCCCGAGTAGCCGATGAGCTGCCCGCGCGAGACGCGCTGCCCCGCCGAGACGGCGAACGACGTGAGGTGGTTCGAGCTCGTCATCACGCTGGTGCCGCTCGACGTGTAGCCGTGGTCGATGAGCACCTGGTTGCCCAGACCCGCCAGGGTGCGCGCGTAGAGCACGGTGCCGTCCGCGGCGGCCAGGATCGGCGTGCCGCAGTAGGCGCGGAAGTCGGTGCCGGCGTGCAGGCGGGAGTAGTTCAGCACCGGGTGGAACCGCATGCCGTACGACGAGGTGACGAACGGGTTCGCCGTCGGGTAGCTGAGGAACGTCATGGTGCCGGCGCCCCCGCCGCCACCACCTCCACCGCCGGACGAGGAGCCGCCGCCCCCGGAGGAGCCACCCGAGGAGCCCTGCTCCTCCTGCCGCTGCTGGGCAAGGCGCTCGTCCCGCGCCTGCTGCTTGCGGATGATCGACTTCAGGTCGGACTCGATGGAGCCCAGCTCCTGCTCGTTCGCCTGCATGCTCGCCAGCGCGGCGTCCTTGCGGTGCTCGATGCGGTTCTTGAGCCGCTGCTGCTGGTCGATCAGGCGCTCGATCTCCGCCTTGCGCTCCACCGCGGCCTGCTTGGCCTGCTCCTTCGAGTCCACGTTCTCGTCCGCGAGGCGCTTGAGCTCGGTGACGATCTCCCGGATGGCCGTGAGCCGCGCCTGCAGGTTGCGGGCGGTCGCCTCGGCGTCCTGCAGCTCGGCGAGCGTGCGCGCCCGGATCCGGGCCGCGGACGACGACACCGAGTACCCGTCGATGAACTCCTCGGTGCTCTGCGCGCCGGTGACCAGCCCGAGCGTCGAGGCGCTGCCGGACCCCCGGAACTCCTCGCGGGCCATCTGCGCGATGTCGTCGCGGGCGTCGTCGACCTTCCCGGAACCGTCCTGGAGCAGCTGGGTGACCTGCGCCTCCTCGAGCTGGGCGTCGGCCAGCCGCTGGGCCAGGATCGCGGCCTCCCGCTCGGCCCGCTGCAGCTCGGCCTCGGCCACGGCGAGCTCCGCCTCCGCCACCGGCAGCCGGCCCTCGACCTGGTCCAGCTCAAGCACGGCGTCCGCGAGCTGCGAGTCCGTGTGCTCCAGCTCGGCCTCCAGGCCCTCGCGCTCCTTCTCCTTGGCGGCCTGCTGGCGCTCCGCGGCGGCGCGGCGGTCGTCCAGGTCGTCGGCCTGGACGGCCGTCGAGCCGCCCAGCAGGAGCAGGACGGCGAGCGCCGCGGCAAGGGCGCTGCGGCCGGGGACCCTGGAGCGGGGATTTCGGGGAGTGGACATCAGATCCTCGTGTACCGGTTCAGGGTGAAGAAGGACGAGAGGGCGGCCAGCGCGACCGCCATGACCACGAGCAGCGGCGCGACGCGGAACACGTCGACCTCCGACACGTAGGCGACCCAGTCGACCGACCGTTCGAGCCAGTCGCTGACCATGAACCGCACGGCGAGCCAGAGCCCGCCGCCGGCGAGCAGGGAGCCGAGCACGGCCGCCAGCGCCCCCTCCAGCAGGAACGGCAGCTGGATGAACAGGTTGGACGCGCCCACCAGGCGCATGATCTCCGTCTCCTTGCGCCGGGAGACGGCGCTGAGCCGGATGGTGGTGGTGATCAGCAGGACCGCGGCGAGGAGCATGACGCCGGCCAGCCCGGCCGCGAGCAGCGTGGCGACGTTGAGCGTGCGGAACAGCGGCTCGAAGACGGCGCGCTGGTCCTCGACGATCTCGACGCCGTCCCGCCCGGACAGGACGTCGCTCACCACGGCGAACTGCTCGGCGTCGGTCAGCTTCAGGCGCAGAGACGCCTGCATGTCGTCGGCAGTGAGCTGGGTGCCCTGGTAGCCGTCGGGGTAACGCTCGCTGAAGGCCTCGAACGCCTGCTGCTTCGACTCGAAGTAGACCTTGCTGACCTGGGAGGACAGCTCGGTGTCGATGACCTGGCGGACGGCGTCGATCTGGTCGTCGGTGGCCTGGCCCGTGGCGCACGTGGGCGAGACCGAGCCCTCCGGGCAGAGGAAGACGGAGACCTCGACGAGGTCGTACCAGTCGTCCTTGAGCTTGCCGATCTGTGCCTGCAGCAGGGCCGCCGCGCCGACGAACGTCAGGGACACGAACGTCACGAGCACCACGGCCACGACCATGGTGGTGTTCCGGCGCAGGCCGCTGAAGACCTCACCGAGCACGAACTGGAAGCGCACCTCAGGACCCCCGCACCGTCTGGACCGGCGCACGCGTCCCGCTGCCGGGGGCGTCGAGCACGGGTGAGGCGCCGACGTCGGGCAGGATCGACTCGCGCTCGCCGTAGCCGCCGCGGGCCTCGTCGCGGACGACGACGCCGTCGGACAGCTCGACGACGCGGCGGCGCATCTCGTTGACGATCTCGTCGTCGTGCGTGGCCATGACCACCGTGGTCCCGGTGCGGTTGATGCGGTCCAGCAGGCGCATGATGCCCAGCGAGGTGGTGGGGTCGAGGTTTCCCGTGGGCTCGTCGGCCAGCAGGATCTGTGGCCGGTTGACGATCGCGCGCGCGATCGCGGCGCGCTGCTGCTCACCGCCGGAGAGCTCGGTGGGCATCCGCTTGCCCTTGCCCGCGAGGCCGACCATGTCCAGCACCTCGGGGACGGTGTCGCGGATGACGTGCCGCGGCTTGCCGATCACCTGCAGGGCGAACGCCACGTTCTCGTGGACGGTCTTGTTCTGCAGCAGCCGGAAGTCCTGGAACACCACGCCGAGCTGGCGGCGCAGCGTGGGCACGCGCCAGCCGGAGAGGTTCGCGACGTCCCGCCCCGCGACGTAGACGCGGCCGCGCGTGGGCCGCTGCTCGCGCAGCACCAGCGACAGGAAGGTCGACTTGCCCGACCCGGAGGCCCCCACGAGGAAGACGAACTCGCCGCGCTCGACGTCCACGGAGACCTGGTCGAGGGCAGGTCGTGCGCCCCGCGCATAGACCTTCGACACGTTCTCGAACCTGATCACGAGCCCGACCCTAGGTGGGAGATCGGGTGGCGTGTCGGGCAGACACGCCGACGACACCCACCCCGTTGCCCGGCGTCGTCCGCCATATCTGGCCAAAACGTGCGCAAGCCGCATTTTGCCTCAGCGTTACCCCGCGCCGGACCGCGACGGATGAGTTCTCATGGAGAAACCGGCCCCCGGCAACAGGAGCGTGAGCTGATGCGTGCTGTCGTGTTCGAGAAGTTCCAGACCTTCCCCCGCCTCAAGGAGGTGGAGCGTCCCAGCCCGGGACCGGGCGAGGTGCTGCTGAAGATCGCCGGCTCCGGGGCGTGCCACTCCGACGTGGCGCTCTACAAGGAGTTCGCGGAAGGGCAGCCGGGGGCGTCCGCGCCGCCGTTCGTGCTGGGGCACGAGGCGTCCGGCTGGGTCGAGGAGCTGGGGCCGGGGGTCACCGGGTTCACGAAGGGCGACGCCTTCCTCGTGTACGGGCCCAACGGCTGCGGGCACTGCAAGGCCTGCTCACGCGGGCAGGACACCTACTGCGAGAACGCCGCGACCATGCCGTGGGCGGCAACGGGGATCGGCCGCGACGGCGGCATGGCGGAGTACATGGTGGCTCCCGCACGCAACCTGGTGCCGCTGGGCGACGCCGACCCGGTCGCGGCCGCTCCCCTGGCCGACGCCGGCCTCACCCCGTACCACGCGATCAAGCTCTCGCTGCCGAAGCTGGCGGGCGGCGGAAAGTTCGCGCTGGTCGTGGGCCTGGGCGGGCTCGGTCAGGTGGCCGTGCAGATCCTCACGGCCCTGACCGGCGCCACCGTGATCGCCACCGACATGAAGCAGGACGCCATGGACCGCGCGGCCGCCAACGGCGCCGTCACCGTGCCCGGCGGGCCGGACCAGGTCGCGGCGATCCGCGAGCTCACCGGCGGACGCGGCGTCGACGCGGCCTTCGACCTGGTGGGCGCGGCACCCACGATCAGGACGGCGCAGGCGTGCCTGGCCCAGCGGGGGCGGCTCACCGTGGTCGGCATCGCGGGCGGCGTGACCGAGTGGAGCTTCTTCACCAACCCGTACGAGGCCGAGATCACCAACACCTACTGGGGCACCGTCGAGGAGCTCTACGAGGTGGTCGCGATGTACCGGGCGGGGCAGATCGTGCCCGACATCGAGCGGTACAGCCTCGACCAGTACGACGAGGCGTACCGCAAGCTGGAGTCCGGGCAGCTCTCCGGGCGCGCCGTCATCGTGCCGCACGCCTGAGCGAGCGCGAGCCTGGAGCGGGCCGGGCGCGGGCAACCGCGGCCGGGCCGCCCGCCGTCCGGCGTCAGCTCCCCGAGCCGCCGCGGCGCCAGCGGATGCCGGCCTCGATGAAGTCGTCGATGGCCCCGTCGAACACGGCCTGCGGGTTGCCAGACTCGTGCTCGGTGCGCAGGTCCTTGACCATCTGGTACGGCTGCAGCACGTAGGACCGCATCTGGTCGCCCCAGCTGGCCTTGATGTCGCCGGCCATCTCCTTCTTCTTCGCGGCCTCCTCCGCCTTGCGGAGCAGCAGCAGGCGCGACTGGAGCACGCGGTAGGCGGCGGCGCGGTTCTGGATCTGCGACTTCTCGTTCTGCATCGCGACGACGACGCCCGTGGGGATGTGCGTCATGCGGACGGCGGAGTCCGTCGTGTTGACCGACTGACCGCCCGGGCCCGAGGAGCGGTACACGTCGATCTTGAGCTCGGTGTCCGGGATGTCGATGTGGTCGGTCGTCTCGATGAGCGGGATCACCTCGACGGCGGCGAACGACGTCTGCCGGCGGCCCTGGTTGTCGAACGGCGAGATGCGCACCAGGCGGTGCGTACCGGCCTCGACGGACAGGTTGCCGAAGGCGTAGGGCACGTTGACCTCGAAGGTCGCGGACTTGAGGCCCGCCTCCTCCGCGTACGACGTGTCGCCCACCTTGGTGGGGTAGCCGTGCCGCTCGGCCCAGCGCAGGTACATGCGCATCAGCATCTCGGCGAAGTCGGCGGCGTCCACACCGCCGGCCCCGGCACGGATCGTCACGACGGCCTCGCGGGAGTCGTACTCGCCGTTCAGCAGGGTGCGCACCTCGAGGGCCGCGAGATCCTTGCGGATCTTGGCGACCTCCTCCTCGGCCTCGGCGAGCGAGTCGGCGTCGTCCATCTCCTGGCCGAGCTCCACGAGCGTCTCGACGTCGTCGATGCGCGCGCCGAGCTTCTCGACCCGGCTCAGCTCGGCCTGCGCGGCCGAGAGCGCGGAGGTGACCTTCTGACCCTCCTCCGGGTCGTCCCACAGGTTGGGCGCCGACGCCTGCTCCGACAGCTCGGCGATCTTCGCCTCGAGCGCGGTGGGGTCGCTCACGGCCTCGATGGACTCGAGGGTCGTGCGGAGCGCCTTGATCTCAGCGGGAAAGTCGTTGGTGGCCACGATGTTCAAGGTTACCCGCGCATCCCGGTGCCCGACGCCGGAAAATCTCGCGCCGGCCTCTGTCCGACTCAGCGAGCTCCCGGTTCGGGCAGCTCACGGCCGAACATCTGCGCGGTCGCCCGGGCGCTCGGCGTCCCGGCGTCGGGGTCCGCGCCGTGCTCGACCAGCACCCGGATCACGTCGGCCTCGTTCTTGAAGACGGCACCCGCGAGCGGGGCCTGGTTGTTGGCGTTGCGCCGGTTCACGTCCGCGCCGCGCTCGGCGAGGCCCGCCGTGAGGCTCGCGTGCCCGTGGTACGCGGCGAGCATCAGCAGCGTGTTGCCGGCGTCGTCGGCCAGCTCGACCGGCAGGCCGGCGTCCACCAGGTCGAGCAGCACGTCCGCGCCCTGGCGGGCCAGGTCGAAGATCTGGTCCGGCTCCAGGCGCGTGCCGCCCTGGTCGTCGCCGTGCTGGTCGCCTGTGCCGTGCTCGCTCATGGCCACAACCTAACCCGATCCGGCGCCGCCGGCCGCGCTCACCAGGCCCGGGCCGTCGACGACGCCGTCATGCCGATCCCGCCGCCGAACGCGTCGGTGAACCAGCGCAGCAGCGGCGGGCGGGACACGGCCGCGAGCGTCACCCGCGCGGACCGCCCGTCCGGCGACGTCGCCCCGGTCACTGCCACGGGCAGGCCCGGCGGGTGCGCGGCGAGATAGCGCTCGACGGCGGCGCGCACGTCGGCGTCAGTCAGCGTGAGCGGGGCGCCGTCGGCTCGCGCGCCCGCGCCCGCGTAGAAGGCTTCCGGGGACATCGCGTCCGCCGCGTCGGCCGCGGCGAGGTCCGCGACGTCGTAGAGGGCCTTGCGGTCCAGGTACACCGCGCTCGCCGAGGCGACCACCGCGACCAGCATCAGCGCGAACGCGACGAAGGCCGAGGTGAGCAGCATGATGCGGCCGCTCTCGCGTGACCCGTCAGGGGCGTCCGGGCGGGCGTCGGGGCGGTCGGCGAGGGTCATCCGCCCATTGTTCGCCGGGCAGGCGGACCCGGCTCGGCGGGCCTGTGGAAAAGTCTCGGAGCGGCGGTTCGACGCCCTTGCCATCGCCGGGGACGCGACCTAAACGTTTAGATTCGTCCGATCTTCGAAAACGTTTAGCGAAACCCTTGACACCTGGTGGGAGGCATAGAAATCCTTTTCCACGTCCCGACGGGCCAATGACGGCACGTCCTGAACGAAGGGGATCGACGATGATGACCCGAACGCTCACCCCATCGCGGCACCGGCGCACGCTGCGCGCGGTCTCGCTCGCCACACTGGCCGCGGTGGTGCTCAGCACCGGAGTGGCCGTCACCTCGGCCCAGGCCGCCGGCAGCACCCTGCAGGCCGCCGCCGCGGAGTCCGGCCGGTACTTCGGCACGGCGATCGCGGCGAACAAGCTCTCGGACTCGGCCTACACCACCATCGCCAACCGCGAGTTCAACATGGTCACCGCCGAGAACGAGATGAAGCTCGACGCCACCGAGCCGAACCAGAACCAGTTCAACTACACCAACGGCGACCGCATCGTGAGCTGGGCGCGGAGCAACGGCAAGCAGGTCCGGGGGCACACGCTGGCCTGGCACTCGCAGCAGCCGGGCTGGATGCAGAACATGAGCGGCTCCGCGCTGCGGTCCGCGATGCTCAACCACGTGACCCAGGTGGCCACCCACTACCGCGGCCAGATCCACTCCTGGGACGTGGTGAACGAGGCGTTCGCCGACGGCTCGTCGGGTGCCCGCCGCGACTCGAACCTGCAGCGCACCGGGAACGACTGGATCGAGGCGGCGTTCCGCGCCGCCCGGGCCGCCGACCCGAACGCCAAGCTCTGCTACAACGACTACAACACGGACAACTGGAGCCACGCCAAGACCCAGGCCGTGTACAACATGGTCCGCGACTTCAAGTCCCGCGGCGTGCCGATCGACTGCGTCGGCTTCCAGGCCCACTTCAACAGCGGGAACCCGGTCCCGAGCAACTACCACACCACCCTGGGCAACTTCGCGGCGCTGGGGGTCGACGTCCAGATCACCGAGCTCGACATCGCGGGCTCCGGCACCTCGCAGGCCGAGCAGTACCGCGGGATCGTCCAGGCGTGCCTCGCCGTCTCGCGCTGCACCGGCATCAGCGTCTGGGGCGTGCGGGACTCCGACTCGTGGCGGTCCGGCGACACCCCGCTCCTCTTCGACGGCAACGGCAACAAGAAGCTCGCCTACAACTACACGCTGGACGCGCTCAACGCGGGCGGCACCGGCAACCCGCAGCCCGGCGACGGCTGCACCGTCACTGTCACCCGCGCCGAGGAGTGGTCCGACCGGTTCAACGTGTCGCTCGCGGTCTCCGGGAGCTCGACCTGGCGCGTCTCGATCCAGCTCCAGGGCAGCCAGAGCCTGCAGAACTCCTGGAACGCCACGGTCTCCGGAAGTTCGGGCACGCTGACGGCCACACCGAACGGGGCCGGCAACAACTTCGGGATCACGCTCTACAAGAACGGGAACACCAACCTGCCCACGGCGACCTGCTCGACCAGCTGACGGTCTGACCTGGTCCTGCCAGGTACGACGGCGGTCCGCGTGGCGGTTCGGCCGTGCAGGACGACGGCGGCCCGCGCGGCCGTTCGGCCGTGCAGGACGACGGCGGTCCGCACCCCGCGAAGGGTGCGGACCGTCGTCGTGCCCAGGCTGTACCGGGCGCTCCTCAGGGCCGCACTGCCGCGTACTCGTCGACCGTCCCCGTGCGCGCCGCCTCCACGGGGACGGACAGCGGCACCCAGCCGCGCACGGCGTCGGGCAGCAGCGGGAGGGGTACCTCGACCCGCACGACGGCGCCGACGGAGCCGCCCGGCGTCAGGCACGGGGACTGCGAGCACTCCAGGGTGAGCCCGCCCTCGTCGCCGCCGAAACCCTGGTCCGTCAGGGCGATGCGCACGGCGGCGTCGGCCCGAGCGGTGCCGACCGTCGTCGACTCCGCGGTGACCAGCGCGCGGACCGCACCCGTGGCCGCGCCCTCGGCGGCGAACGCGCCGGCCTGCACGCGGCCGAGCGTGACCACGAGGTAGACCAGCGGGATCAGCAGGATCAGGGCGACACCGAGGAACTCGACCATCGCCGAACCCTCTTCGCTCCTGCGACCCGCACGGCTGGAGCCCCGCCGTGAGCCCCGGGGCACGACCACCGCAGCGGAGGAGGTAACGGAGACGTAGCAGTGCTCGGCCAGCGTTACCTCCTCGGCTGCGTGAACGTCTCCCCGCACCCTGCTGTGTGGCTGGCTCACTCCTCCTCCAGCGCGTGACCGCGCACGGTGAGCGTCCCGGCGGGACCGAGCAGGCCGACCACGGGCAGCGGCGTGCGAACCGTCACCTCGGTCACCTCCAGGCCGTCGCGCGTCGTGCTGCCGGCGGTGACGTCACGGGCGTAGTCGCCGGTCAGGGCTCCCGCCAGGAGTGCGCGCGTGCGGGCGATGCCGTCGGCCGGGGTCCGGTCCGCGCGGGCCGCCACGCGGGCGCCCTCGGCGGCCGCGTCGATCGCGAGCGAACGCACATGGACGGCGAGCGCCACCTGGACCACCCCAAGCAGAAGGGCCAGGACCAGCACCGACACCAGCAGGAACTCGACCGCCGCGGAGCCGTGCTCGCGCCGGCCGGCGCTCACCCCTGGCCCGTGACGCTGCTGATCGCCTGGCGGAACGCGTCCTCGAGCAGCGGTCCCGCCACGGCCCAGAGCGCCACCACCAGTCCGGCGGTCATCAAGGTGACGAGCACCCAGCCCGGCACGTCGCCCCGCTCGGCATCGGCAGCCTCGGCGGCCCCGGCGGGTTGGGTGGTCTCGCTCATGCTCTTGGTCCCTCGGTCGTCGCGCACAGCGCTTCCTTTCGTCGGCAGACCCCGCGGCGAGGTCATGTCAGAGCCCGATCCGGAGGGTGGCCAGGCTGGGAAAAACGGCGAAGACGACGGTGACCGGCAGCACGAGGAAAACGACCGGGACCATCATCAGGATCTCCTTGCGGCCGCCCGCCTCCAGGAGGGAGCGGCGGCCGGCCTCGCGGACGTCGCGGGCCTGCGCGCGCAGCACGTCCGCCAGCGGGGTGCCGCGTTCCAGCGCGACCACCACACCCTCGGCGAACCGGGACAGGGGCGGCAGGCCGGAGCGGTCCGCGAGCGCGGTGAGGGCGGCGGTCACGGGCGCGCCCGCGCGCACCTCGGCGACCATGCGCCGGATCTCGCCTGCCAGCTCGCCGCGCGCCGTGGACGCCACCCGTTCCAGCGCGGCCGGCGGGCTCTCCCCCGCCGCCACGGCGAGGGCGAGCAGCTCCGCGATGGTCGGCAGCTCGGCGAGCAGCCGCTCCTCGCGGCGCCGTACCCGGAGCGTGAGGGCCTGGTCGCACGCGACGTAGCCGCAGCCGCCCGCGACCCCCACGAGCGCCACGAGCGGGACGGCCCCTGCTCCGCGGGTCGCCGCGAGCAGCAGCGCGAGGCCGAGACCCACCGCGAGGCCCGCGACCGTCCAGACCACCTGACGGGCGCGGAAGTGGTCGACGGTCTCCGCGGACCCGGCCCGGTCGAGCCGGCGACGGATCTCCTCCCGGGGTGCGCCGAAGCGTTCGAGGCGCGCGCCGACGTCGTGCAGGCCGAGGAGCCGGACCACCGCCGAGGTGCGGCTGGCCTCGCGCAGCAGCGTCGAGGTCGCGTCGCGCGGGCGCAGGTAGGGGGCGAGCCGCTCGTCGAGGCTGACGGCCCGGGCCCGCAGGCGCGCCAGCACGATCAGTACCCCCAGCGCGACGCCGAGCCCGACGAGAGCCCCCGCCGCCCAGCCGGTCACCGCAGTACCCGGCGCTCGGCGGGCAGGCGTCCGATCCGCAGCATCAACCGGTAGGCGACCAGGGCGCAGAGACCGCCGGTGACGAGCACCGTGACGCCGGCCGGCGAGTCGTAGGCGCGCGCCGTCTCCGGCCGGGTGGACAGCAGGGCGAGGACGACCCACGGCCCGGCGACCGCCACGCGCGCGCCGTTGACGGTCCAGCTCTGCCGCGCCTCGAGCTCGCCCCGGGTCGCGGCGTCCTCGCGGAGAAAACCGCTCAGGGTCCGCAGCAGCCGGCCCAGGTCCTGACCGCCGACCTCCCGCGTGAGGCGCAGGGCCTCCGCGATGCGGTCGGCCACCGGGTCGGCGAGGCGCTCCTTGAGCGTGTCCAGGGCGTCGCCGAACCGCCCGCCGGCGCGGTAGTCCTGGGCGAAACGGCCGAACGGCTCGCGCAGCTCGACCGGACCGCGGTGCGCGAGCTGGGCCACCGCCTCGGGCAGCGACAACCCGGCGCGGACGCCGGAGGCGAGGTGGTCCACGACCTCGGGCCACACCTCACGCAGTGCCCGACGGCGGTGGCGCGCCCGGGCGCGGACCAGCACCACGGGGCCGGGCGCGGCGAGCAGCGCGAAGCAGGCCGCGATGGCCGGCGAACGGGTCAGGGCGAGCGCGACGAGCAGGGTCACGACGCCGAGTGCCGCGCACGATCCGACGAGCATCGCGGGCGTCACGGAGGGCGCCCCGGCCTGGGTCAGCAGGTCCCTGGTGCGCATCTGCCACGTCACCCGGCCCGCAGGGCGCGGCGTCGGGGCCCAGAACGACCACCACACGCAGAACAGCCCGGCGCCCAGGAGCAGGCCCACCACCACGCCCATCAGCGGGTCGCCCAGGGGCTCGCGCCCGCGCGACTGCTCACGGCGGCTCGCGCGCCCACTGCGGCACGGGCGTCCACCCCGGCCCAGGGACCGGTGGCGGCACCGCGGACGGAGCGTGTCGCCTGCAGGGGCCCGTCCGACGACAGCGCCCGCGGGTCGGCGAGCAGGGCCCGGACGTCGAACCCGGCGCGCTCGAACCGGTCCTCGCCGGGCGGCATGCCGTCGCCGCGGCGCAAGTCGCCGTCGGCGTCCCGGTCGAAGATCCCGGCGGTCTCGATGCGCCCCTCCTCGACCCGTCCGGTCACCGCGACGATCTCGCGGACCTGGCGACGCACCACGCCGTCCGCGGCCCGGGTCAGGCCGAGGTGCACCACGAGGTCCACGGCGGAGGCGACGGTGGGCACCACGAACCGGTCGGACACGTTCTCGCCGGCGAGCAGCGGGAGCGTGGTCATCTTCGCGACGGCCTCCCGCGCCGTGTTGGCGTGCAGCGTGCACATGCCGGGCACCCCGCTGTTGAGGGCGATGAGCAGGTCGAACGCCTCCGCCTCGCGGACCTCGCCGATCACCAGCCGGTCCGGGCGCATCCGCAGGGCCTCCTTGACCAGACGCCGCAGGGGCACCTCGCCGGTGCCCTCCAGGTTGGCGGGGCGGGTCTGCAGTGCCACGTGGTCGCGGACCGGGAGGCGCAGCTCCCAGACCTCCTCGGCCGAGATGACCCGCTCGGAGCCCGGGATCGAACCTGCCAGCGCGTTGAGCATCGTGGTCTTGCCCGCCTGGGTCTGGCCCGAGACGAGCACGTTGAGCCCGGCCCGCACGGCGGCGTCGAGGAACGTCGCGGCCTGGGCCGTCAGCGAACCGAGCCGCACCATGTCCGCCAGCGAACGGGCCCGCACCACGTGCTTGCGGATGTTCACGGCCCAGGCCGCGCGCGTGATGTCGGGGATCACGACGTGGAGCCGCTCCCCGCCCGGCAGCCGGGCGTCCACAAACGGGCTGGACAGGTCGAGCCGGCGCCCGGACGTCTTGAGCATCCGCTCCACGAGGTCGCGCACCTGCTCGTCGGTCAGGACCGTGCTGGTCAGCTCGGACACCCCGCGCCGCGCGACGTAGACGTGGGTCGGGGCGTTGAGCCAGACCTCCTCGATCTCAGGGTCGTCGAGGTAGGGCTGCAGGGGCCCGAAGCCGCCCACGGCGTCGGTCACCGTGCGTGCCGCCGCATCGGGATCGTCGAGCGGCGGCACCACGCCGACGCTCGCCCGTGTCGCGTAGTCGCCCACCGCGTCCGTGACGAGGCTCGACAACCCCTCCCGATCACCAATCGGGTCCAGCCCCCTGCGCCGCACCAGCTCGCGCACTTCCCCTACCAAGATCGCGACACCGTCGTGATCGGACATCCGCTGCCCCCGGCTTCACCTGCGCCCCCTCATGGGGCCCCTGAGCGAGGGTAAGCGCTCGGCCCCACCCGCGCAGGAGAGCCTGTGGATAACCTCTTCCTCGCCCACCGCATCACAACCAAGAGACTTGATTGCACGGCATTCGGCCTACATTCATGGGCTGTGGCCGCTACCCCGCTGCACGACCCGTCCGTCGCTGTCCTCCTCGTGAGACTCAAGGGAAAGCCGATCGTCGATCAGACCTTCGAGGTCACCGATATCGAAGACGTCGCCGGGAAGCCCCTGTTGATCACATATATGAACGGCTCGCGTTATCCCAAGGCTCGGCGCGACGTGCAGCTCCTCACCGAGATGGAGAGCGAACAGCTTCCCCGTTCCGTGCATCTACACCACACAGGCTGGCGCGATCGGGTCTCTGCGCCCGCCACCATCCTGCGATTCGCAGGCCCTGAAGGCAGCTGGCTCCGACCGGTCCTCGACGACGGCACCCATCTGCCTGCGGTGCCAGAATCCGAGATCCACAGGGTGGTCGACGCCGAGCGACTCGCCGAGTCCGAAGCAGTCCTCGACTACTGGCGCACGATTGTCCGCAACATCCCGGAAGCGGATAACTTCCTCGCCCGCCCGTTCGAAAAACTTGACGTCATCGACCGACGTAGCGTGCTCGCCCATTTCCTGCGCCGCGGCACGATCCGCCGTGCCCTCACGTCACTCACTGACCCGAACGTCAAGGCACTCGCACGCCCCGTGATCTACCCGTTCCGATTGAACATCAGCCAGCGGGACGCGATCCACACGGCCCTGACCCACACCGTCTCGGTGATCCAGGGACCACCCGGCACGGGCAAGACGGAGACGATCCTTAACATCGTCGCGAATCTCGTCCGCGAACCAGGCGTCACGGTCGGCGTGGTCTCGTCGAACAACTCGGCGGTGGCGAACGTGGCAACAAAACTCGGTAAGGCCAATCTCCGCCATCTCATCGCGGAGGTCGGCAAGAGCGACAACCGCCAGGAGTTCTACCGGACGATCGAGGACCGCCGGGGTGAGCGCGAGAAGTTTCTAGCAAAGACCCGTAACGCTCGCGGAGCCGAGCTCCGAGGCCGCGAGCACGGTGAGGATGTCCGTCGATCGACTACCGACCAGGAGATCGCCGACCTCGACAAACAGCTCCTGAAGCTGCACTACCTCAAGCGCGAACAGGCCAAACTCAGCAGGCAGCTGGGAGACCTTCGTGTCGAGCAGCGCCATTTCGACGAGCACCTCGCCCGCCAGGAGGTACCCGCGCCGGACCGTGTCCCGCTCTTTTGGAAGTCCTCGCGCCGAATCCTCACGATCATGGCCGAAGGCGCACTCGCGCCGGACCGTGAACGTCGCATCGGCCGGATCATCTGGTGGCTGCGGCAGTACCTGCTGCATGGTGTCGTCCGTCCGCTGTCCCCCGAGGACGCCGAGGCCGCGCTACAGCTACAGGCGACCTACTACGACAGGCGGATCGTCGAGCTCGAAGCGGCGTTCGAGAGGGCCACGCGCCGCCTCACAGGCAAGAGATTCACGCAACTGAACGAGGAGATCAGGGAACGGTCGATGACGCGCTTCGCCGAAGACCTCGCGGACCGCTTCGAGGGCACCCCTCACGGCGCCCTCCCTCGGTTCGACAACGCCGCACTCACCCCCGGCCTTCTCGCAGAGTTCCCAGTCGTCCTCAGCACCTGCCATTCCCTCAACGGCAGTCTGCCTGGCGGTGTCTTGCTCGACTACATCATCATCGACGAGGCGTCACAGGCAGATCTCCCTACCGCGGCACTGGCGATGGCGCGTTGCAGGCGTCTCGTCGTCGTCGGCGATGACAAGCAGCTGCCGCCGATTCCCAACGAGATGGCTGCCAAGGCAGTCACGGCTCCGACGCCGGACGTCGACTACCTGACGCACAGCATCCTCACCTCTGTGGGGGCCCGCTACGACAATGAACAGCTCCCCGAGACGACACTTCGTGAGCACTACCGCTGCCATCCGATGATCATCGAGTACTGCAACCGACAGTTCTACGAAGGCACGCTCATTCCGATCGTGTCCGACGACGTCGCCGGCCTGAACGACGCCCCTCCCGCCATCCCGCCGATGCGGGTACACAAGGATCCGTTCGGCAACCACATGCGAGCCGTCCCGGGGCGCGGTGCCATGAGCCAGCGGCAGGCGGACATCATCCTGGAGGATGTGCTCCCCAAGTTGATTCCGCACGTGCCGCCAGACGACATCGGCATCATCGCCGCGTTCCGGCTGCAGACCGAGACAGTGAGCCACACCGTCGCCGACATGGACACCGACACGGTTCACAAGTACCAAGGGCGAGAGAAGCGGGCCGTCGTCTTCACGACCGTGCTCGACTCCACCCGCCAAGCGAAGTTCCGTAAGAAGCACGCCGACAACCCAAAGCTGATCAACGTGGCGGTGTCGCGCGCCGAGCGACACCTCGCGCTGTTGATCGACGCCGACGGGCTTCCCTACACCAAGTATCTGCGTGATCTGCAGCGATACATCGAGTACCGCGACCCGAACGCCGTCACTCAGAGCGAAGTCGTCTCCGCGTTCGACCTGCTCTACCACGACTACTCCGAGCGACTGCACGAGTTGGAGCGCCGGCTCGTACGGCGGTCACGGTTCAAGTCCGAGAACATCATCTGGACCCTGCTTCAGGACGTCTTGGCGGAGGAGCCGTTCCAGCATCTGGCGTTCCATCACGAGGTCCCGGTGGCGGCGCTGCTCTCCGGGGGTGAGCACCTGGACCCCGCGCATCGAAAGTACGTGAAGAACCGAGCGCGGGTCGACTTCGTGGTCTACAACCGCGTCTCGAACCGGAATGTGCTCGCGATCGAGGTCGACGGCTTCGAGTATCACGCGAACGATCCGAAGCAGCAGGCGCGGGACAAGTTCAAGAACGAGATCCTCGCGATGACGCCGCTGGGAGAGCCACTACGCCTGCTCACCCAGAAGGTGGTCACTGCGGACACCTTGCGCCGGGGCCTCATACAGGCGCTGGAGCGCGCCGAGTAGGTAGGAACCCCGCACCGCGTCGGTGGCCAGGCTCGACGACCACTCTCGATCACCCATCGCGTCCAACCCCTGCGCAGCATGGACCTCGTGCTCGCAGAACTGCGCCGGCAACGCTAGATCCACACATTCATCTCCGCAGGCCACCCTGTGGATAACTTTCCCCAGAAGCCGGGGTTATCCACCTAATCCACAGACTTGTCCACAAAGGTGCAGGTAAACCGGGTTGTCAGGGATGCCCGGAGATGAACCCGCGGTGGACGCGCGGTGGATATCGTCTAGCCCATGAACGCCCATCCTTCATCCGACCACGACTCCGGCAGCGACTCCTCCGGCCGCGGCACCGACCGCTGGCAGGCCACCGCGAGCGCCGCGGGGCTGCTGGCCGAGGACGGCAGCGTCGCCGTCACGATCTTCGCCGAGATGTCGGCCCTGGCCGTCCGCACGGGGGCGATCAACCTCGGCCAGGGGTTCCCCGACGTCGACGGCCCGGAGTACGTCAAGCAGGCGGCGATCAAGGCGATCGAGGCCGGCCGCAACCAGTACGCCCCCGGTGACGGCGTGCCGGAGCTGCGTCAGGCCGTCGCCGAGCACCAGAAGCGGCACTACGGGCTCGACGTCGACCCCGACACGGAGGTGCTGGTCACCACGGGTGCCACCGAGGCGCTGACGGCGTCCGTGCTGGCCCTGACGCGGCCTGGCGACGAGGTGCTGACGCTGGAGCCGTTCTACGACTCGCACGCGGCGGCGATCGGCATGTCGGGCGCCACGCACGTCACCGTCCCGCTGGTCCCGGGGCCGGAGGGCTTCCGGCTCGACGTCGACGCCCTGCGCTCGGCGGCCACCGACCGCCTGCGGATGATCCTGCTCAACTCGCCGCACAACCCGACCGGGACGGTGCTGACGCGGGACGAGCTGGAGGCGGTCGCGGCGGTCGCCCGGGAGCACGACGCGATCGTGGTGACCGACGAGGTCTACGAGCACCTCACGTTCGGCGCGGAGCACATCCCCGTCGCGACCCTGCCGGGCATGGCGGAGCGCACGCTGACCATCTCGTCGTCGGGCAAGACGTTCTCGTTCACGGGCTGGAAGGTGGGCTGGGTGCACGGGCCGGCCGACCTGGTCACGGCGGTGCGGACGGTCAAGCAGTACCTGACGTACACGTCGGGCGCGCCCTTCCAGCCCGCCATCGCGCAGGCCCTGGCCGACGACGACACGCCGCGCGCGCTGGCCGCCTCGCTGGCCGACCGCCGGGACCTCCTGTGCGCGGGCCTGGAGGCCGCCGGCTTCGTGGTGACGCGCCCGGCGGGCACGTACTTCGTGATGGCCGACGCGTCGGCCGTCCTCGCGCGGCTCGGCCTGCGCGACGGTGTCGAGCTGTGCCGCCGCCTGCCCGAGCTGGCGGGGGTCGTGGCGATCCCGGCGTCGGCGTTCTGCCGCGCGGGCTCGCCGACGGCGCGGGCTCTCGCGAACCACGTGCGATTCACGTTCGTGAAGCGCGAGGAGGTGCTGCGCGACGCCGCGACACGCCTCGCGGGGCTGGGGGTCCCCCTCAGCTAGCCCGTGACCAGCGAGATCGCCACGGCCAGCATGATCAGCGCGATCACGCCGTCGAGCACGCGCCACGCGTTCGGGCGCCGGAGCACGGGCGCGAGCAGCCGTGCGCCGTACCCGAGGGCGGCGAACCACGCGACGCTGGACACCATGGCCCCGGCGGTGAACCACCAGCGCGTGTCGCCGTAGGTGGTGGCGACCGAGCCCTGCAGCACCACGGTGTCGAGGTACACGTGCGGGTTGAGCCAGGTGAGCGCGAGCGCGGTCAGGACCACGGGGCGCAGGCGCCGGCCGGGGCTGTCGCCGAGGGCGCCGTCGTCGGCCGCGGCGAGCGTCGTGTCGCCCTTGACCGCCCGCCAGGCGGCCATGGCCCCGTACCCGACCACGACGGCGGCGCCCAGCCAGCGCACCACCACCACGGCGTCCGGCCAGCGCTCGACCAGCGGTCCGAACCCGGCGGCGCCGGCCGCGTAGAGCGCGACGTCGGACGCGGCGCAGATCGCCGCAACGACGCCCACGTGCTCGCGGCGCAGCCCCTGACGCAGCACGAAGGCGTTCTGGGCTCCGATGGCGACGATGAGCGAGAGGCCGAATCCGAGTCCGGCGAGCAGGGCGAGCATGCCTCCACGCTAGGCAGCGGAACCACCTGAAGACCAGTTCATGTTTCTCAGCCCGCGTAAGCAGAACTGAAGATGCGCCACACTGGCTCTATGCGATGGGACTCCCGCCAGCTCGAGGCGCTGGCCGCCGTGGTAGCCGAGGGCTCGTTCGACGCCGCGGCGCGCGCCCTGCACGTGACCCCGTCGGCGGTGAGCCAGCGCATCCGCGCGCTGGAGAACGCGGCGGGCAGCGTGCTCGTGCGCCGCGCCCGGCCGGTCGTCGCCACGCCGTCGGGCCAGGCGCTGCTGCGGCTCGCCCGGCAGACCGAGCTGCTCGGCGCGGAGGTGGCCGCCGAGCTGGGCGCGCACGGCGCCGACGACCCGCCCGAGGACCCGGGCAGCGGCGCGCCGGACCGCCTGGTCACCGTGCCGCTGGCGGTCAGCGCCGACTCCCTGGCCACGTGGGTGCTGCCCGCCCTCGCCCAGGTCGAGGGCATCACCTTCGACCTGCACCGGGCCGACGACAGCCGCACCGCCGACCTGCTGCGCGAGGGCGTGGTCATGGCGGCGGTGACCTCGCAGACCGCCCAGGTGCAGGGCTGCCGCAGCACCCCGCTCGGGATCATGCGCTACCGCCCCGCCTGCACGCGCGCCTTCGCGGAGCGCTGGTTCCCCCACGGCCCGACGCCGGAGGCGCTCGCCGCCGCGCCCGTCGTCGCCTTCGACCGGACCGACGACCTGCAGGACGTCTACCTGCGCGCCCGCGCGCCGCACGCCCGGCCGCCGCGGTTCCACGTGCCGAGCACCGTCGAGTACGAGGACACCATCCGGCTGGGGCTGGGCTGGGGCATGCTCCTGGAGCGGCCCGCCATCGGCGGGCTGCACGCCGGCTCGGGCGGCGGTATCACGCTGCTGGAGCCCGGCTACGTCCTGGACATCCCGCTCCTGCTGCAGCAGTGGAAGCTCCGCTCCGCGGTGCTGGACCGGGTCACGGCAGCGCTGCGAAAAGAAGCGACGCGCAAGCTGCTGCCAGCGTGAAATCTGGACGTACCGCCATCATTAACCCTGTTCCAGTCCTTCCGCACTTCCGAATCATGAACCGGACATACCCTGTCCGACTTCCTACGGTTCACGCATGCTCTCAGCGCTCGCCGGGATGGCCTTCGGCCTCTCCCTCATCGTCGCCGTCGGTGCGCAGAACATCTTCGTCCTCCGCCAGGGCCTGCGGCGGGAGCACGTCGGCCTCGTCGCGGGCATCTGCGCCGTCAGCGACTTCGTGCTCATCTCGGCCGGGGTCGGCGGGCTCGGCACCCTGATCCAGAGCGCGCCCCTGGTGGTCGACATCGCGCGGTGGGCGGGCGCCGTCGTCGTGCTGGTCTACGGGGGCATGGCCGCCCGCCGCGCCTGGAAGGGCCAGCAGGTCGTCATGGGGCGGCACAGCATGACGTCGCGGACCATGGGGGCCGCCGTCGCCACCACCCTCGCGCTGACCTGGCTCAACCCCCACGTCTACCTCGACACCGTGGTGCTCGTCGGCGGCCTGGCGGCCACGCACGGCGACGACCGCTGGTGGTTCGGGCTCGGCGCCTGCCTGGCCAGCACGCTGTGGTTCGTCGCGCTGGGCTACGGGGCCCGCTACCTCGCGCCGCTGCTGGAGAAGCCCGGCGCCTGGCGCGTCCTGGACAGCGTGGTCGCGCTGACCATGGTGGTCGTCGCGGCCACGCTCGTCCTGGGCGTCTGAGCCCAGGACGAGCGTCCGTCAGGCGCAGACGCCGTCGAGCAGCACCTCGGGGCTCGGGCTCGGCTTCGGTGTGGGCGGCTCGGAAGCGGTGCCGTCGCCCTCGGCGGTGTCACCCGTCCCGGCGTCGCCACCCTCCGTGTCGCCCGTGCCGGCGTCCGCGCCCTCCTCGGTGTCGCCGCCGGCGTCCCCGGCGGTGTCGCCCTCCTGCGGCTCTCCGCTGGGGCTGCCCGAGGCGGTCGGCTCCGGCGTGTCCAGGACGACGTCCGCCGGCGGCTGGTCGGCGGCGATGCGGGCGAAGATCTCCGCGGCCTCCGGCCCCCAGCCGAGGCCGCCGACGCCGCCCTCCTCGGTGTCGTAGACCGGGATCTTGGTCATCACGATGTTGCGCTTCTCGATCTCGCGCAGCGACCACGCCAGACCGGCCACGCTGCCCGGGTTGGCGATCGCCGGGTCGGCGCTCAGCGACCCGAGGGCGGCGTTGATCAGGCGGAACGTCTTGGTCGGGTCGGCGAGCGTCTCGGCGGACAGGATCTGCCGCATCGTCGCGTTGATGAAGGCCTGCTGGCGCTCGATGCGCGTCAGGTCGCTGCCCATCTCCAGGCCCATGCCCGTGCCCTTGCGCACGCGGAGGAACTGGATCGCAGTCTTGCCGTCGAGCAGGTTCTCGCCCGCGGGCAGGTCGATGCGGGCGGACTTCGGGTTGCCGTGCAGCGCCTCGGGCAGGCACATCTTGACGCCGCCGATCGCGTCGACCACGTCGATCACGCCGTTCATCTTGACCACGGCATGGTTGGTCACCGTCACGCCGGTGATCGCGTTGACCGTGTTGATCGTGCAGGCGGCGGCGTACTTCATGTCCGTGCCGCCGCTGCCGACGGTGAACGAGGCGTTGAACTTGTCCCGGTACGGCTGCGACTGGCTCCCGTCAGGGAGCTTGCACGACGGGATGTCGACGAACGTGTCGCGGGGCAGCGACACGACCTCCATCCACTGCCGGTCCGCCGAGATGTGCACCAGCATCGTGGTGTCCGAGCGCATGCCGGAGACGGTGCCGCCGATGTCGGCGTTCGTCCCGTCCCGGATGTCCGTGCCCATGAGGAGCAGGTTGACGGCCTGGTCCTTGAACGGGTCGGACGGGTCCTTCGGCTCGACCACCTCGGTCACCAGGCCGTCGAGGTCCTGGACCTCGATCTGCGAGATCGCGTTGTGGTACGCCGTAGCGGCCGCCGCGGAACCGAAGGCCATCACCCCGACCAGGCCCATCGTGACGCTGCGGAACACGAGCGCCCGGCGCCAGCTGCGCACGTGGCGCGGCTGACGCTCACCGGTGCGCGCATGTCGGGGAACCCCGGGAATTATCTCGCCGACAGGTCGGACTGCCGTCCAGAAGTCACTCGCCACGCATCGGAGACTAGGGCCTCAGTGCAACAATCGTGTAAATAAGTCGCGCCGTTCCCAGGCAGTGTTCAGGCCGCGTCAGGGATCCGGCCCGCGGGTCGGTCCGCCCCGCGGGTCAGTTCGCGCAGACGCCCGGGAGCAGCGAGGCCGAGGGCGACGGGCTGGGGGTGTCCGACGGCGTGGTGGTGCCGCCGCCGTCCGTCGCCTTGTCGGTGGCCTCGTCCGTGACCCCGCCCGACGGCTTGTCCGAGGCCCCGCCGGACCCGGACGCCGCGCTCTCGTGGCCGGGCGGCGGCTCGTCGGCCGCGAGCCGCTCCCAGATCGCCGTGGCGTCCTCGGTCCAGACCACCCGGTTGGGGTCCGTCGGCGCGGCGACCACCGGCAGCTCGGTGAACACGATCTCGGCCGGGTCGATGTTCCGGATGCTGAACGCCAGGCCCGCGAGCGCCGCCGGGTCGGCCAGCCCGGGGTCGGCCGAGATGGCGCGCAGCACGGCCTCGATGGTGCGGTACAGCTTCGGCGAGTTGGTCACGATGTTCTGGTCCAGGATCTGGCGCACCAGCGCGTCGACGAACGCCTGCTGGCGGTCGATGCGGGTCAGGTCGCTGCCCTGCTCCAGGCCCAGGCCGGTGCCGTGCCGCGCCCGGAGGAACCCGATGGACTGGCGGCCGTCGAGGGTCTGCTCGCCGGCGGGCAGCTCGAACCGGCCGTACGCCGGGTTCTGGACGAGCGGCTCGGGCAGGCACATGCGCACCCCGCCGAGGGCGTTGACGACGTCGACCACGCCGTCCATCTTCACCACCATGTGGTTGGTGACGGGCACGCCCGTGAGGGTCTGCACGGCCGAGATGGTGCAGGCGGCGGCATAGGTGAGGTCCTCGGCCGCGCCGCCGCCGATCGTGAACGCGCTGTTGAACATGCCGTACGTGGCACCGGACTCGCCGCCCTCGGGCAGCTTGCACGACGGGATGTCGACCAGCGAGTCGCGCGGGATCGAGACCACCTCGATGCGCGACCGGTCGCCGGAGATGTGCACCAGCATCGTGGTGTCCGACCGCATGCCGCCGTCGCCCGCACCGGCGATCTCGGTGTTCTCGCCGCCGCGCAGGTCGGTCCCCAGCACGAGGATGTTCAGGCTGCGCCCGGTGAACGGGTCGTCGGGGTCCACGGACGGCGTCGGCCCCTTGACGAGACCCGAGACGTCGCTGACGCCGATCTGCTGCTTGAAGTCGAGATAGGCGGCCGCGCCGCCGGCGACCACGAGCGCGAGCGCGCCGACGACGACGAGCGCCGCGGCGCGCGCGACGCGATGACTGCGCTGGTGACGGAGGTGCCGGGGCACATGCGGAGCATAAGCACGTACCCCGGCACGGGGCCTGTTAAGTCACCCGGAGATCACCTGACCGCGGCGGCGCCGAGGTCCGGGTTGTCCGAGAAGAACCCGTCGAGTCCGGCATCCAGGAAGACGCGGATCTCGCCGACCAGGTCGCCGACGGCGTTCGGGTCGGTCGACGAACGGAACTCCGCGGGCAGGAACTGGTTCTCCCGGCGGAAGGTCCAGGTGTGCACCTCGAGGCCCGCGCGGTGCGCGTCGCGGATCACGCTGCTCGGCGCGCCGAGGGTGCCGTCGGCCTTGCGCGGGATCAGCACGTTCTTCTCGGCGCCGATACCGTCGGCGTACGTCGCGATCTCGCGGAGCCCCTGGCGGGTGACGAGGTCCGCGTAGGTGCGCGGGTCGCCGGCAGCCACCAGGTCGTAGGGCGCGCCGCTGCTGCTGACGAGCTGGCCGAGGGGGACGTCGGTGAGCTCGTCGAGCTCCTGCAGGTTGCCGACCTCGAAGGACTGCACGATCACCGGCGCGTCCTCGTCGTCGAACCCGTTGCGGCGCAGCTCGGCGACCAGCGGCTCCTCCAGGGAGAGACCCACCGAGTCGAAGTAGGTGGGGTGCTTGGTCTCCGGGTAGACGCCGACGGGCGCGCCGTCGCAGGTGCGGCTGTTCCGGGCCAGGTCGAGCACCTCGTCGAGCGTCGGGATCAGGTACAGCCCGTCGAAGGCCGTGTTCTGCGGCCGGACCTGCGGCAGGCGCTCCTTGGCGCGCAAGGTGCGCAGCTCGGCGAGCGTGAAGTCCTCAGTGAACCAGCCGGTGATCCGGGTGCCGTCGATCGTCTTGGTCGTGCGGCGGCCGGCGAACTCGGCGTGCGCGGCGACGTCGGTGGTGCCGCTGATCTCGTTCTCGTGCCGGGCGACGAGCACGCCGTCCTTGGTGGAGACCACGTCGGGCTCGATGTAGTCGGCGCACTGGTTGATGGCGGTCTCGTAGGCGGCGAGCGTGTGCTCCGGCCGGTAGCCGGAGGCGCCGCGGTGCCCGACGACGGTGACGCCGTCGTCCGTGACGCGCTTCTTCCTCAGGTCGACCAGGGCCATCTCGGTGTCGTCCGGGGTGCCGGTGACGCGCGCGTCGTTGCCCGGGTAGTTGTTGTCGTTGCCGATCAGGAGCGTGTCCTTGTCGACGAACAGGACGGTCTCGAAGGACTGCACGGGCAGGGCGAACGTGTCGCCCAGGCCGTAGCCCTCCCCCGCGTCGATGCCGCGCGGGTTGTCGATCCGCAGGGCGTCCACCACGAGCTCCTTGCGCACGAACCCGGCGCGGTCCTTCGTGCCCAGGTCGATCTCGTAGACGCGCTTGGTGACCGCCTGGTCGCCCTCGAAGTCGTCGCGCTCGATGAGCAGCATCGTGTCGCGGCCGGTCGCGAAGGCGTCGCCGATGACGTCGGCGGGCTGGTCGGTCTGGTACGCCCAGCGCTTGCCCGTGTACTCGCCGCGGCGGGTGTCGAACTGGTAGATCCAGCGGCGGCGCGGGTCGGTGTCGTTCGCCAGCGCGCCCTCGACCACCGGGTAGAGGTAGCGACCGACGCCCGCCATGGCCTCGAAGCCGCGGCTGCTGCCCACGTTGGGCGTCTCGCCGGGCTCCAGGTACGGGTTGCCGGGCGACTTGCCGTCGGGGAACGCGTACGGGGCCTCCAGCAGGGTGCCGTCGGCGTCGAAGTGCAGCAGGAACGGGCCGAACTCCTCGCCCACCCACAGCGTGCCGTCGGCGGCACGGAACAGGGACTCGATGTCGAAGTCGGCACCCGTGAGCAGCCGCTCGTCGGTGTCCTCGTTGACGATGTCGAAGTCGAGCACGGCGTTGCGGTCGTTGTACTCGATGAGGTCGAGCACCTCGATCTCGCCGTCGCCCGAGCCGCGGCGGCCCGTGTCCCACTGGGGACGCACCAGGTAGTTGCGCAGCAGGAAGTCGGCGGAGTTGCCCTTGGCGCCGAACCCGTTGTCGGGCTGGGCCCAGAAGGTGCCGTCGTGGTTGTCGACCATCGCGGAGAAGCCGGGGATCACCTGGCCGTCCCAGGGTCCCTGGCGCCCGTTGCCCGGGCTCGCGGCGGCGCCCGACGGCGGGCCGTCCGCCAGGTAGTCGGCGGACAGGGTGGCGCGGCCCGCCAGGGACGCGGCGAGGTGGGTCCCGCCGTGGTGCTCGGCGGCGGGGCCGGGACGAGGGCCGGCGACGGCGGAGGCCGCCGGCAGCAGCAACGATGCCGCGGCCGCGGCGGCCACCACGCGCGTGGCGCGGGTACGCAGGGGTGTGCTCATGCGGCCGAGCCAAGTGGGCGCACCCCACATCCCGGTGAACCTGGCGCTACCTCCCGGTGAACTCTCGGGCGGGTCTCAGCGCCCCACCGGGCCGCAGCGCTCCGGCGGGTCTCAGACCGGCATGTGCCAGCCGCCGCGCCGGAACGCCGGGGTGGCGGTCGCCAGGACGAGGATCGCCAGCGTGACCGCCGCGAGCATCACCAGGGCCATGGCCGCGGCGTCCCCGCCGAGGAACCCGCCGAGCGAGCTCACCGAGCCGGCGATCAGGGACTGGACGGCGCCGATCATCGCCGCCGCGGTGCCGGCGATCTCGCCGTGCCGGGACAGCGCCAGTGCGGACGCGTTGGCCGGGACGAGCCCCTGGAACGCGAGCACGCACCACAGGGCGACCAGCAGGCCGATCAGCCCGCCCGCCCCGGTCAGCACCACCACGAGCAGCACGACCACGAGGATCGCCTGGGCGACCACGCCAAACCGGAGCAGCCGGACCGGGGCGACCTTGCGCACGAGCGCCGCGTTGACCTGGGCCGACAGGACGAGCCCCACGCCGTTGACCGCGAACAGCAGGGCGAACTGCCCCTCGCTGAGCCCGAACTCCTGCTGGAAGATGATGGGCGAGCCCACCACGTAGCTCATCAGCACACCGAAGCCCAGGCCCGGAATCACCGCGAGAGCCATGAAGTGCCGGTCCCTGAGCAGCTTGCCGTAGCCGCCGGCGACGGTGCGGACGCCGCCGGTGAGCCGCTTGACCGGCGGGTGGGTCTCGGGCATCACCCGGAGCACCACGACGGCCAGCGCGGCGCCCATCACGGCCAGCACCACGAACACCCAGCGCCAGGGACCGTGCGCCAGCACGAAGGTGCCGAGCGTGGGCGCGAACATGGGCGCCACGCCGATCACCAGCATCAGGCGGGACAGGATGCGGGCGGCCTCGGCACCCACGAAGCGGTCGCGCACGATGGCGACCGAGGCCACGCCGGCCGCGGCGTTGAAGAAGCCCTGGGCGAGGCGCAGGCCGATCAGCAGCGGCATGCTCGTGACCACGGCGCACAGCAGCGAGATGACGACGTGCAGGGCGAGGCCGATCAGGAGCGGGGTGCGCCGGCCGAACCGGTCGGAGAGCGGGCCGATGACGAGCTGGCCCACACCACCGCCGATGAGCATGCAGGACACCGTGAGCTGCGCCAGCGCCTCCGTGGACCCCAGGTCCAGGGCGACCTGCGGCAGGGCCGGCAGGTACATGTCGACGGTGAAGGCGGGCAGGGCCGACAGGGCCCCGAGCATGAGGACCCACTTGACGGTGGACCGGGACGACGCTCGGCGCGCGGGCACGACTGGGGAGACGCCCGACGGCGCGGAGGTTGGCATGCGCACGATGCTATCGAATCGATACGACGATGAGAAGAGTGATCTCGCTCTCCGGTCACGCGTTCGCCAGGAGTTCACCAGCAGGAGACGACGCTCGCCCTGCTCCCGCGAGTGTCAGTGGCTCGGGGCATGCTGGTCCCATGTGCGGACGCTTTGCCTCCTTCACCCAGACCCAGGACCTCGCCGACGAGCTCGCGATCGCCGAGATCGCCGAGGACGCGCGGCTGCTGCCGCCGTCCTGGAACGTGGCACCGACCGACCCGGTGCGGATCGTCGTCGAGCGGGCGGCCAAGGGCTCCGACGAGGTGACGCGCTCCGTGCGGCTCGCCCGCTGGGGGCTCGTGCCGTCCTGGTCCAAGGACCCGAGCGGCGGCGCGCGCATGATCAACGCGCGGTCCGAGTCGCTGCTGGACAAGCCGGCGTTCGCCAAGCCCTTCAAGGTGCGGCGCTGCATCGTGCTGGCCGACGGCTACTACGAGTGGCGCAAGCTGGCGCTGCCCGCGACGGGCTCGAAGAAGGTCCCGAAGCAGCCATACTGGATCCACCCGGCCGAGGCGGATGTCGCGGCGTTCGCGGGACTGTACGAGTTCTGGCGCAACCCGGCGGCGAGCGAGACCGACCCCGACCGCTGGCTGGTCTCCACCACGGTGATCACCCGGCCGGCGTCCGAGAGCATGGCCCCGATCCACGACCGCATGCCGTTCGTGCTGCCGGCCGGCGCCTGGGACGAGTGGCTCGACCCCGCGGTCGGCGACGCGTCCAAGCTGTTGAAGCTGGACAACGCCCCGCTGACCACGCTCCCGGTCGGCGACGCCGTGGGCTCGGTGCAGAACGACGGGCCGTCGCTGATCGAGGAGGACCCGGAGCCGCGGGATCCCGAGCCGGTCCGGGTCTGACGCGCCGATCTGTGCAGCAGGTTGGTGCACAAACGCTTGAGCAGCAGCCGACGGCGCCTACGCCGCCAACGGCACCTCGTCGAGGGTCCGGATGCGGTCCTCGACGTCCGGGTAACGGTCGAACCGGTCCAGCAGCACCGCGGCGAGCCCGGCGTCGAGCGGACCCTGGTAGTCCTTCTCGACGTCGTTGCCCACCATCAGCACGTCGCCCGGAACCGCACCGAGCACCTCGCACGTCGCCACGTAGGCGCGCGGGTCCGGCTTGCCCGCGGGCAGGTCGTCCGAGGCGACGACGACGTCGAGGTGCGCGGCCAGCCCCGTGCGGTCGAGCTTGAGCTGCTGGTGGACGGAGTCGCCGTTGGTGAGCAGCGCGGCGACGAGGCCGGCGTCCCGCACCCGGCGCAGGGCCGGGACGGCGTCGTCGAACGCCGTCCAGGCCTGCTCGTAGCGCGTCAGGTAGCCGGAGAACAGCTCGTCGGCCTCGTCGTCGGTGGCGTCCGCCCCCAGGAACTCGCGCACGCGGACGCGCCGCTGCTCCTGGAACGTGATCTCGCGCCGCTGGTACCGGCCGTAGGCCTCCTCGGCGATGCCGCCCCATGCCGTGACCAGCTCGTCGGGGTCGTCGTGGTCCAGACCCAGCTCGGGGAGCCAGCCCAGGAGCGCCGTCCGAGAGGCGCCCTCCTGGTCCACGAGTGTGTCGTCGAGATCGAAGAGAACGACTTTCAGCACGCTCGCATCGTGTCACACGCCGGTCTATGCCCCGCCCGTCACCCCGATGACCTGGCCGTTCACCGCGGTGTTCGCCCCGGATCCGAGCCAGACGACGGCGGAGGCCACCTCGGCGGCGTCGATCAGCCGCCCCAGCGGCGACCGCTCCTCGTAGATCTTGCCGACCTGCTCGACGACGTGGGTGTTGGTCGCCGTCCGGGTCAGCCCCAGCAGCGCCACGTTGGAGAGCAGGTCGCCGTCGCGCCCGAGCGAGAACGCGACCGACCGGCTGAAGCCGTGCAGCGCCGCCTTGGCTGCCGTGTAGTACTCGCCGCCGGCCATGCCCTCGGTGACGAGCGAGGACGAGAGGTGCACCAGCCGGCCCCAGCGCGCGGCGCGCATCAGCGGCGTCACGGCGCGGGTCAGCCGGATGGCGCCCTCGACGTTGCTCCGCACCAGCGCGGTCCACTCCTCGTCGGGCACGGTGTCGAAAGGGACCATGTCGCCCCAGGCCACCGCGTTGTTGACGAGCACGTCCACCCGCCCGGTCGCCTCGACGGCAGCCGCGACAAGCGCCTCGGCGGCCCCCGGGTCCGCCTGGTCGTACTGCACGACATGCGCCCGGTCGCCGATCTCGTCGGCCACCTTCTGCGCCTCGTCGCGCCCGCCGCGGTAGGTGAGCACGACGTTCGCCCCCTCCGCCGCGAAGGCGGTGGCGATGTGCCTGCCGACGCCGCCCGACGCGCCGGTCACGATGACTGTCCGTTCCTGAAGTCCGATGTCCATGGCCCCACCGTGCTCGCGGCGCGACCGGGTAACCAGACCGGCCCGAGACTGGCCCTGAGCGGGCCACCCTCCGACCGCGCGACCGCTCTACGCTGAGGTGCATGACCAGCGAGCTCGGCACCCTCCTGCGCGCCCACCGCGAGGCCCTCTCCCCGGAGGAGGTGGGCCTGCCGCGCGGCGCCCGGCGCCGGACGCCGGGACTGCGCCGGTCGGAGCTCGCCACGCTGGCCGAGGTGAGCGTCGAGTACCTGACGCGCCTGGAGCAGGGGCGCGACCAGCACCCGTCGCCCGAGATCCTGGGCGCGCTGGCCGACGCGCTGCGGCTGCCCCCGGACGAGCGCTTCCTGCTGCTCCGCGCCACCAAGGGCTCGGGCGGCGCGTGCTCCGTCGACCCGCCCGCGGACTCGGTGCGGCCGCCCGTCCGCGCGCTCCTGGACCGGCTGGAGCCGTCGCCCGCGGTGCTGCTCAACCGGCTGGGCGACGTGCTGGCCGCCACGAGCGGATACCGCTCGCTGCTCGCCCCGTTCGGCATGTTCGACGACGACCACCCCAACCTGCTCCGGTTCGTGCTGACCGAGCCCCGCGCCCGCGCGGCCTACCCGGACTGGGAGCACGTCGCCGACCGGCAGGTCGCCGCGCTCCGGATGGAGTCGGTGCCGGGCGACCCGCACGTCGCGGAGCTCGCCGAGGCGCTGGCCGTCCTGGCCGGCGCCGCGTTCAGCGACCGGTTCAGGGCGCCGCTCTCGGCCCGCTACCGCACCGGCACCGAGCGGATGCGGCACCCCGAGGCGGGCGACCTGCGGCTCGACGTCGAGACCCTGGCCCTGCCCGACGCCGACGGCCAGCGCCTCGTGGCCTACCTGCCCGCGGACGCGGCGACGTCGGACGCGCTGGACCGGCTCGCCGGGCGCCGGCCGGGCGCGCTGCGCGCCGTCTGACCTGCCCGGACAAATTCGGCGGGTGAATTCGGCGCGCCTGCCAACGAACTGGCCCTCTCGTGCGTCCCTAGCGGTGACAGGTTCCTGTCCTCACCGATCTGGGGGATCCATGACCGCACTACGTTTGTCCCGGCCGTCGCCGCGCCTGCTCACCATGGGCGTCGCCGTCGTGCTGGCCCTCGGCCTGCTCGGCGAGGGCGGCGCGACCAACGCCACCGCCTCAGCCGCGCCGATCGCGACCGCCCCGGCGGACGCCGCGCCGACCGCCGCGCAGCGCGGCCTGCGCTTCGCCCCGGCGGCGAGCACCGTCGAGGCCTACAACTACGACGGCTTTGTGTACTTCGACTCGGGCGTCTGGATGGCCGCCTACGGCGAGGGCTACGAGTTCTGGGCGAAGAAGGCCAAGCCCTCCGCCCGCGCGACGCTCACCAAGACGGTGATCCGCGGCGACGAGCGCACCACCACGAAGGCACCCGCCGCGATCGTCGACGGGCTGGGCGGCTTCAAGAAGGGCCTCACGGTCCAGGTCACGGACTCGACGGGCAAGGTGCTGATCAAGAAGTCGCGCAGCCTGTGCCTCAGCGGCATGGAGCGCCAGCGTGTCGAGCCGACCGGCAACACCGAGCCGATCTACCCCATGTTCTGCGGCGGCGACTGGTTCACCAAGTCCAGCGTCTCCGGGATCGAGCAGGGCTGGGCCACCAAGCTGGACACGTACTTCGAGCTGAAGACCACGCGCAAGAACCTCCGGATGACGGTGACCATCAGCGACCCCGTCGCGGACTTCCTGGGCCTCCCTGCCACGGGCCGCTCGGTGTCGCAGCGCGTCAAGGTGATCGACGAGTGCACCGTCGTGGACTGCGGCGAGGTCGGGGACGCGCTCCTCGGGGCGCCCGCCGAGGGCTTCAGCACGCTGGCCGAGGGTGACGCAGCGTCCACCCACGCCGACCAGGTGCGGGCGATGGCCAGCGGCGCCCACGGGACCCACGGCGCCGGCGACGGCGCCGGTTCCTCGCACCGCGCGAACCTCTTCACCCTGCAGGGCGGGAGCCAGGAGCACGGCGGTGACCACCCCGCGCTCGGCCAGCCGGGCTCGAAGCCGTCGAACAAGGCCCCCGCCGAGGACACGCTCCCGGACCTCCAGTCCCTGCCCGCGTGGCAGATCGGGATCGAGCGGTCCTCCGGCGCCGACCGGCTCACCTTCAACGCCAACGAGTGGAACGCCGGCCCGGCGCCCCTGGTGGTCGAGGGTTACCGCAAGGGCGCCGCGGAGGTCATGGACGCCTACCAGTTCTTCTACCGGGACGGCAAGGAGGTGGGCAGCACCAAGACCGGCAAGATGAAGTACCACGCCGCCCCCGAGCACGACCACTGGCACTTCCTGGACTTCGCGAGCTACGAGCTGGTCAAGCCCGACGGCACCCTGGTGACCACGAGCGGCAAGCAGTCCTGGTGCCTCGCGCCCACCAACGCCGTCGACCTGTCGGTGCCCGGCGCGACCTGGCGGCCGGAGGCCACCGGCCTCGACAGCACCTGCGGCGACCGGTCCGCGCTCTGGCTGCGTGAGGTCCTGCCCGTGGGCTGGGGCGACACCTACAACCAGACCCAGACGCAGGCGTTCAAGCTGACGGGCGTCAAGAACGGCACCTACCAGATCAAGATCACCGTGAACCCGAACGGCTCCCTGCACGAGCTGACGACGGACAACAACGTCAGCTACCGGACCGTCGTGCTGGGCGGCAAGCCCGGCAAGCGCACTGTGACGGTGCCGCCGTACGAGGGCGTCGACACGGAGATCGTGAACTAGACGGAGGTCGTGGACCAGTACGACTGGTCGCGCACCGAACCGTAGGCTGCGGCCCATGAACGCCAGCAGCACGACCGGCATCCCGTCCGGGAGCGGTGTCTCCTGCACCCTCTCGGACGGGATCGCCGACGTCCGCCTCGACCGGCCCGACAAGCTGAACGCCCTGTCGCTGGGCATGCTCGGCGAGCTGAGGGCCACCGCACGCCGCCTGGGGCGCGAACCCGGGCTGCGTGCGGTCGTCGTCTCCGGCAACGGCCGCTCGTTCTGCGCGGGGCTCGACCTCGGCTCGGCGGCGCGGAACCCGGCGGCGGTCGCCCGGGCCTTCGTGCCGACGCCGCGGGGCACCAACCTGTTCCAGGAGGCCTGCTGGGCCTGGCGTCGCCTGCCCGTACCGGTGATCGCGGCCGTGCACGGGCACGTCATCGGCGCGGGCGTGCAGATCGCCCTCGCCGCCGACCTGCGCCTGACCACGCCGGACGCGCGCTGGTCCGTCAAGGAGGTCGAGCGCGGCCTGATCCCCGACATGTCCGGGATCCGCGCCCTGACACAGCTCGTGGGCATCGAGACGGCGAAGCGCCTCACCTTCACCGCCGAGGAGTTCACCGGCGCCGACGCCGGGCGGCTCGGCCTGGCGGGCACCGTCACCGACACGCCCCTGGACGAGGCGTTCGCGCTCGCCGGCCGCATCGCGGAGCGGCGGCCCGAGGCCGTGGCGGCGGCCAAGCGGCTCTTCGACCGGCGCTGGTCGTCGGGCGACCGGCGCACGTTCGCGGCCGAGCGCCGCGAGCAGCTCCGGCTGCTGCCCGGCGCGATGCGCGCGCTCCAGCGGATGAAGGGCGGCCGGGCAGACTGAGGGCGGCCGCGCCCGGCGGTTGCGCCCGACGGGTGGGCCTGACGGCCGCGCCCGACGGAACCGCCCCGGCGTCAGCCCCGGTACGCCCGCTGCAGCCGCACCGGCGCCAGCGGGCCGATGCCCGGGACGTCGCGCTCGGGCTGCGCGGTGAGCGCGTAGCGCGAGCTCGTGGCGAGCAGCGCGGCGGTCTCCTTGTCGACCAGCACCGTCGACGGGTCGGACTGCTCGGTCAGCCGCGACGCGAGGTTGACCGTGGGGCCGAAGATGTCGCCGAACCGCGAGAGCACCCGCCCCCAGACGAACCCGACGCGCACCGGGATCTCGGGGTCGCCCGGCGCGGCGGTGCCGAGCTGCGCCCCGGAGGTCTCGGCCAGGCCGAGGGCCACCTCCGCCCCGGTGGCCACGTCGTCGGTGACGAACAGGACGGCGTCGCCGATGGTCTTCACCACGCGGCCGCCCGCGTTGACGATGACGTCGCGCGCGCCGGCCTCGAACCGCTGCACGAACTCCGCCAGCTCCTCCGAGCCGAGCCCCGCCGTCCGCTTGGTGAACGAGACGATGTCTGCGAAGCCGACCGCCCGCAGCAGCGGGAGCTGGTGGCCGTCGTTGCTCTCGTCCCCGCGCGCTCCGGCGAACTCGATGGCCGTACGCCCCGTGAGCGCCGCGAGCTGACGCCGCCAGGCGTGCTCGAGCTGGCGGCTGAGCATCTCGGACATCTCCGGGAGCTTGTCCAGCGCGAGCAGCCGGGCCGACGTCTCGTCGAGCTCGTACCGCCGGGCGAGGTGCTCGACGAGCGCCTCGACCTGCCACAGCGCCAGCCGCTCGGTCGTGTGGCCCACGGACCGGATGAAGGTCATCTGGGCGCGCTCGTCCATCTGCTCCGCCTCGAACAGGCCGGCCGCGTCCTTGAGCGCCTCGACGTCGGCGTCGGTGAACCAGGTCTCGGTGGGGTGCGTGACGGGCAGGCCGATCCAGCGCCAGTAGCGGGTCACGAACTGCTTGTCGAGCCCGGTGAGCTCCACGACCTGCGACAGGGTGTAGCGGCGGGCGCCGCCGAGCAGGGTCTCGTCGAGCCGGGCCGCGGTGTCGGCGCCGGGGGTCTCGTGGTTCGTGGGGGACGTCTCGGAGTTGTGGAGCACGTCACCACTGTAGGCGGGCGCACCTCATGCAACCGCATGCATCAGTGGGGCACACCGCGGTCAGGGCTCCGGAGAGCTCAGCTCCAGAACGTCAGCACGAGGGGGATCCCCGTGAGCACCAGGAGCATCCCGACCACGGTCACGACGTTCCAGAGGCCCAGCCGCACGCCCGGGACGCCGTCGTCCCGGTAGAGCAGCACCCAGACCACCAGCAGCCAGGAGATCCCCGCCGCGATGAGGCCCGCCGTCGGCGTCCCCTCCGTCTGGACGATGCCCCGGTCCAGCCGGACCGTGCTGATCAGATAGACCGCGACCACCGCCGCGGCGCACACGATTCCCTTGGCCACCCCTACCGTGGCTCGACCTGCCTCCATGGCGTCTCCTGACCGTCACCCGCCCGTGCTGCCCGTCGTCGCTTGTGGCGGAGATTACCGCAGGTCAGGGGCTCTGCGGCAGGGGCTGCCGTCGAGTTCACCCGGCGCCGCGCACGAGTTCACCCAGGCCCGGCCGACGGCGGCGCACGGGCCCGGCCGACGGCGCCGCACGAGGCGGGAGGCGCAACGACGCGGGGCGGGAGATCGCGTTACCGCAGGTGCCAGACGTCGCCCGCGGTCACCGTGCGCTCCTCGCCCGCGTCCGTGCGGATCGTCAGCGCACCCGTGCCGTCGAGACCCACGGCCTCGCCCTCCACCACGCCCGCGTCCCCGGCGAGCTCGGCCCGCACGCGGGTGCCCAACGTCGCGGACACGGCCGTGTACTCCGCCAGCAGGCCGGCCGCGACCACGTCGCCGCCCGCCTCCTCCCAGCGCCGGACGACGGCGTGCACCTCGCCGAGCATCCGCACCAGCACGTCGGTGCGGTCGGGCCGCGGGTGGCCCGCGAGCGCCAGCGACGTCGCCGTCGGCACGGGGAGCTCCTCGGCGGACTGCGACACGTTGAGGCCGATCCCGAGCACGACGGCAGGGGCGGCGCCCGGCACGGCCCGCGAGGCGTCCGGCGCCTCGGGCACCACCTCGGCGAGGATCCCGGCGACCTTGCGGTACGGGCCCAGCCCGCCGACGGCGTCGGCGGCGGGAAGCAGCACGTCGTTGGGCCACTTCACGGCGGCGGTGACCCCGCCGTCGGACACCGCGCGGACCACCGCGAGGCCGGCCAGGAGCGGGAGCCAGCCGAGGCTCTGCGCGGGGACGCGGGGCCGGAGCAGCACGGAGACGGTCAGGCTAGCGCGCGGCGGCGTCTCCCAGGAGCGCCCGGCGCGTCCGCGCCCGGCGGTCTGCTCCTCCGCGACCAGGGCCGACGGCGCGGGCCAGGCGGCCGGGTCGTCCCGGACGGCGGCGACGAGCTGGGCGTTGGTGGAGGGCGAGGTCTCGACCACCTCGACCCGGGCGAACCCGGGGACGGTGAGCCGGTCGCGGGAAAGGGCGGGGTGCACGTCTTCATCCTCTCTCCTGGGCCGCACGACCGCCCTTGGAGGAAACCCACAAGTCGGCGGCGCGACCCGCTGGACGCTCCCGCATCGAGCGGGAGGCATCCGACAACTACCCTCGGAGATGTGAACGACTCCACGACGACCCTCGCCGGCACGCGCGCCAAGCTCGACGACCTCGACGCACGCCGGGCCGCCGCCATCGACGAGCCGGAGGTGACGGCCCAGGAGAAGCAGCACAAGCGGGGCAAGAAGACCGCCCGCGAGCGCATCGACGCGCTGCTGGACGAGGGCAGCTTCACCGAGCTGGACGCGCTGGCCAAGCACCGCAGCCGCAACTTCGGCCTGGACAAGAAGCGCATCGCGGGTGACGGCGTCGTGACCGGCTACGGCACGATCGACGGCCGCCAGGTGTGCATCTTCTCCCAGGACTTCACGGTGTTCGGCGGGAGCCTCGGCGAGGTGCACGGCCAGAAGATCACCAAGGTGCAGGACCTCGCGCTGCGCACGGGCGTGCCGCTGATCGGCATCAGCGACGGCGGCGGCGCGCGCATCCAGGAGGGTGTCGCGGCGCTGACGCAGTTCGCGGAGATGTTCCGGCGCAACGTCGCGGCGTCGGGCGTGATCCCGCAGATCTCCCTGATCCTCGGCCCGAGCGCGGGCGGTGCGGTGTACTCCCCCGCCCTGACCGACTTCATCGTCATGGCGGACCAGACGTCCAACATGTTCATCACCGGCCCGGACGTGATCCGCACCGTGACGGGCGAGGACGTCGACTTCGAGACGCTGGGCGGCGCCCGCACGCACAACTCGAAGTCGGGCGTGGCGCACTACATGGGCAGCGACGAGGACGACGCGCTCGACTACGTGCGCCACCTCGTGAGCTACCTGCCGCAGAACAACCTGTCGGACGCCCCGGCGTTCCCGCCCGAGGACGACACGGTGCTGGAGGTCACGGCCGAGGACGAGGCGCTCGACACGCTGATCCCGGACAGCGACAACCAGCCGTACGACATGCGCGACGCCGTCGAGGCGGTGCTGGACCCGGAGTCGTTCCTGGAGGTCCAGCCGATGTTCGCCACGAACGTGCTGATCGGGTTCGGGCACGTGGAGGGCCAGTCGGTCGGCATCATCGCCAACCAGCCGCAGTCCATGGCGGGCACGCTCGACATCGACGCCGCCGAGAAGGCCGCGCGGTTCGTGCGCACGTGCGACGCGTTCAACATCCCCGTGCTGACGTTCGTGGACGTGCCGGGCTTCCTGCCCGGCGTCGGCCAGGAGCACCAGGGCATCATCCGCCGCGGCGCCAAGCTGATCTACGCGTACGCCGAGGCCACGGTGCCGCTGGTCACGATCATCACGCGCAAGGCGTACGGCGGCGCGTACATCGTGATGGGCTCCAAGCAGCTCGGCGCCGACGTCAACCTGGCGTGGCCGACCGCCCAGATCGCCGTCATGGGCGCGAGCGGCGCGGTGAACATCCTGCAGCGCGGCGCGCTGCGCACCGTCCAGGAGGCCGGTGGGGACGTCGAGGCGGAGCGCGCCCGGCTGACCGCCGAGTACGAGGACGCCATCGTCAACCCGTGGGACGCCGCCGAGCGCGGCTACGTCGACGCGGTCATCCGCCCGTCCGAGACCCGGGTGCAGGTCGTGCGTGCCCTGCGCGCGCTGCGCACCAAGCGATCTACGCTTCCTCCGAAGAAGCACGGCAACATCCCGCTCTGAGCGGGATGTCGAGCCGGTCCAGACCTGGAGGAGACCGCATGAGCCACGAAGACGCCACCCACGGCCCGGCGCCGATGGGCCGCGTCGACACGGAGCCGATGCACCGCGCCGTCGACGCCCTGGCGGCCGCGCTGCACGACTACGTGGGGACCGCCGTGGGCGTACGCGCCGAGTTCGGCGCCGCCGAGGCCGACGAGGACCCGCGCGTGCTGGCCCTCGAGTCGAAGGTGGGGCACCTGAACGCCTCACTGTTCGACGTGCTGCACGGCGCACTGGGCATGCACCCCGACCTCACGTCGTCCGTGTGGGAGCCGGAGCACGAGGGCGAGGAGGACGAGATCCTCGAGTCCGAGACGCCGGAGGAGGGCGAGTCGTTCTACCTCGGCTTCGTCGTGGGCGCGCGGGGCGGGGACGCCTCGCTGGACGGCGTGATCGACCTGCTCGACGCCGCCGGCGAGTCCGTCGCGACGCAGCTCACCGAGGGTGGTTACGACATCGCCGAGTGGGCGGCCTCGCGCGGCGAGGCCCCCGGCTTCGGCTTCTACGAGGAGGACGACGAGTGAGCCCCGAGGTCCGAGTCGTCCGCGGCGAGCCCGACGACGTCGAGGTGGCGGCCCTGGTCGCCGGCCTCGCCGCGGTCGCGGCGGCCGGCACGGAGCCCGACGACGCCGCGCCGCTCGACGAGTGGACGAACCACTCGCGCGTGCTGCGCGGGAACGGTGCCGCGACCGCCAAGAACTTCGGCGGACGCTCCGGGCGGCACAACGCCGACGCGTGGCGCTGGAGCCTGCGCTCATGACCAAGGCGCCCCGTCCCGGGGACACCGACGTCGTCCTGTTCGTCCGTTCGCTCGGCCAGCGCATCGCGGGTGGCACCCGCGCCGTCCTGGCCCGCGCCAACCTCTACGCCGGCCTCGGGTACCGCACCACGCTCGTGGTCACGGGCCTGCTGGACGACGGCGGCGACTGGGTCCGCGAGCACGGCCTCCTGCGCCCCGACGTGCGCCTGCTGGTCCTGTGGCGTGACGGGCCCGACGCCGTCGACCGGGCGCGCGCCCGCGAGGTGGAGCCCGTGACGGTGCCCCGCATCGCCGACGGGCCGGGCGTGAAGCGCCGTCGGCGGACCGTGGGCGACGTGCTCCAGGTGCGCACGCTGGTGGACGACAAGCTGCGCACCATCGAGCTGCTCGACCAGGGCACCGAGACCACGCGACAGCTCATCGTGCTGCGCGAGGACGGCTCGCGGGAGTCGCTGTGGGCGTTCGCGCACGGCGAGCTCATCGCGATCGACCACCTCCCGCAGGGCGGCGGCCGCCGGCGCGAGCTCGTCGTCGACGGACGCGCCGTCTGGCTGGAGGCCGAGGTCGACGGGCACGTCGGCACGGGCGAGGCCCACCTGCGCCTGCGCGAGGAGGAGGTCGGGGACTACGCGGGGGCGATCGCGCGCTGGCTCGACACCACCTTCGCCGGCTCGGGCCACCTCGTGGTCTTCGCCGACGGCGAGAACGTGTGGCAGCGCAGCCTGCGCCTCATGCGCCACCCGCACCTGCGGGGCGTGTCGGTGCTGCACAACTCGCACCTCGCGGCGCCCTACGACGCCGCTGCGCCCACCAAGCCGCACTGGGCCGGCTTCTTCTCGGACACGACCAACGTGGACGCCATGGTCTGCCTCACCGAGCGGCAGCGCACCGACCTGCTGGAGCGATACCCGGGGCTGCCGCTGCACGTGCTGCGGCACGCCGCGCCCAAGCCCAAGGTGCGCGGCGTGCGGCGCGACGGCGACTCCGTCGTGTTTGTGGGCCGGCTCGCGCCGCAGAAGCAGCTCGACCACCTGCTGCGGGCGTTCGTGCTGGTGCACGAGCAGGTCCCGGACGCGCACCTCGACGTGTACGGGCACGGCGTCGAGGAGGAGTCCCTCAAGAAGCTCACCACCGAGCTCGGCCTGGACCTCGGCACCACCGTGCGGTTCCACGGCGCGACGTCGCAGGCCCTGCACGCGTTCGCCGGCGCCCGGGTCGCGGCCATGACGTCCTTCCACGAGGGGCTGCCGCTCACCCTCACCGAGGCCATGTCGGTGGGCACGCCCTTCGTGGCGTACGACTGCAACTACGGCCCGGCCGAGGTGATCCGGGACGGCGAGAACGGGTTCCTGGTGGCCCGGGACGACGTGCCCGCGCTGGCCGACCGCCTGGTTCAGGTGCTCCAGGACGACCGGCTGGCCCGCCGGCTCGGCCGGGAGGCGAAGCGCGTCACCACGAGCTTCTCGCCGCGCCGGTACAGGGACGCCTGGCGGGACCTGCTCGGCCACGTCGCGAGCCGCGAGTCGAGCAGCTCGCACACCGTCGCCAGCAGCTGACGGCGGTCGATCCGGAGGTTGTCCAGGTGGGGGCGGACGTCGTCGTGCCGACGGCGCTCGCCCTCACCCACCGGCTCGCCCAGCAGGGTCACGGGCACCGGCCGCCCCTCCGCCTCGCGCGCGCCCGGCCGTAGCTCCGGCAGGACGTCGCCCAGGCTCGGGGGCGCGTAGACCACGCCCGGGGCGTCGCTGAACCAGCCCACCTTGTGCTGGCTGGTGCCGTTCGGCGCGACGTACACGTCGGTGGCCTCGGCCCACAGCACGGCCTCCCGCAGCGTGCTGCCGACCAGGTCGACCACCTGGTCCGGGCGCCGCACGTCGCCCCGGATCGCGCGCGCCACCGCGTGCAGCTCCTCGATGCTGGCGCGCCACCGGTCCGAGACGAGGTCGGTGCCGACGGGGTACGAGTAGCCGTCCAGGAGCACCAGCGCCCGCGGGTAGCGCCGGTGCAGTGCGTCGACGAACCGGGCGGCCTCGCGCTCCTGGTCCGCCCACGCGCGGCTGCGGACGCGCAGCCCGACCCAGACCACCGGGCCGTCCGTGGCCGGCGGCGGCTGCGGGTACCCGGGCGCCGGCTCGGCCTGCACCATCCGCCGCCGGATCCGGTCCACCAGCGAGCGCCGGATGAAGTACCCGCCGACCGAGAGCACCAGGTGCTCGCGGGAGAAGGGGTAGGGGTCGCGCAGGGGCCGCCGGGGCTCGTCGACGACGCGGGCCGCCGAGAACTCCGGGAACAGCTCCTCGAACGCCCCGAAGAACCCGGTGCCCGCCGTGCGCACCTCGGCCACGTTGCCGGCCAGCCCGTGGTCGATCAGCCGCTCCACGCCGGGGTAGAAGTTCCAGACGTGGTGCGCGAAGTTCTCCGCGACCGTCATCTGGAGCACCACCCGGCGCCGCGCGCGGGGGTCCGGGCGGGTGGCGACCGCGCGGGCGTACTGGTCGCGCCGGGCCACGACCCGGCGGAGCAGGTCCGCCGCCAGGTTGGTGATCCTGCTCGGTGCGAGCACCGCTCCCTTGAACGCGCCGAGGTTCAGCACGAGCCCGCGGGCAGGCAGGAACAGGTAGGCGGCCTTGAAGCCGCCGAGGACGCTCACGAGCATGGTGTGCTCGGTGTCGCCGAAGGAGTAGACGGCCTTGCCGGCCGTCACCACCGCGTCGAACGGCGCGCACTCGGCGCCGGTCACCGGGTCGCGGAGCACGAGCCGCCGGTCGCGGACGGCCCGCGTCTGGTGGCCCAGGTACGGGTCCGCGGCCTCGTGGATCCGCCGCTGCGCCGGCGTGACGAACTCCCGGTCGTGCGCCCGGGGTACGTCCGGGCGGAGGAACTCGTCCTGCCACCACGCGAGCGCGTCGGCGGACAGCGGCTCCCCGGCCTCGGCCGCCTCCTCGAACGTCAGCACCCGGGGCCGCGTGGCGGTGAAGTACAGCTTGATCACGGCGGGCTGCAGCGCGCCGACGCGGGCGGCGTCCGCCTCGGGCAGCGGACGCAGGGCGGAGTACGCCGCCCAGACGCGGGCGCACGCAGCGGCGTCGTCGGTCTCCAGGAACGCCGCGAGGTGCGCGGCGTGCTCGTGCCGCGCCGTGTCCGCCTCGGGCCCGCCGAGCAGGGCGAGCAGCACCACGGGAAGCGGCCGGGGCGAACCCGCCTGGAGCTCGGAGAGCCGTTCGGGGAGCGGCACGTCGTCGGCCCCGCGAGGCGCGTCCCGCCACTCGGCCCAGGCCTGGGCGCTCGTCGGGTCGAGGAGCAGCACCCGACCGTAGGCGTCGTCCACCTCGGACACGGGCGCGCCCGCGGCCACGAGATCGCGCGCCCGGCGCCTCGCCGTCGGCAGGTCGGTGCCGTCGCCGGGAACGCGAAGGGCCCGGACGAGGCC
>NZ_JBHWZO010000016.1:0-41326 GCF_042728455.1 Promicromonospora sp. NPDC060204 | reverse complement strand
GAAACAGGGCTGTTTTCGGGCCCAATGACGGGGTAGAAGCGCACATCGCGACGGCGCGGTGCGCGGCGGCGTGGCCGACGGCGGCGGCGCGGCGGGAGCGGGGGTCAGTCAGGCGCGGGTGTCGCGCGGGTCAGTCACGCGCGGCGGGAGCGGGCTATCGTCATGACCGCGCGTTCGACGGCGAACACCGTGTCCCGCGCCTCGCCCTTCACGTCGGCATCGGCCTGCGCGACGGCGGAGATCGCCGCCGCGAGGCCCTCCGGCGTCCAGGCGCGCAGGTCCTTGCGGGCGCGGTCGACCTGCCAGGGGGCCATGCCCAGGTCTCGGGCCGACAGCCCGCCGCCCCGCATCGAGGCGACCTTGGCCAGGTTGCGCAGGCGCAGCGCCAGAGCCGCGACGATCGGCACCGGGTCCAGGCCCGTGTCCAGGGCGTGCCGCAGCAGCGCGACGGCGCCACCGGCGTCGCCCGCCACCGCGGCGTCGGCCACACGGAAGCCCGTGGCCTCGACCCGGCCGCCGTAGTACCGGTCCACCGTGGCGGCCGTGATGGTGCCCGTGGTGTCCGCGACGAGCTGTGCGCACGCCGCCGCGAGCTCGCGCAGGTCGCTGCCCAGCGCGTCCACGAGGGCACGCACACCCTCGGCGTCCGCCCGGCGGCGAGCCGCCTTGAACTCCCCCACCACGAACGACGCCTTCTCCGCGTCTTTCGTCACGGGCTCGCACACCATGACCGGCGCGCCGGAGCCCGTGATCGTGTCGAGCATCTTCTTGCCGCGCTGCCCGCCGCCGTGCACGACGACGACCGTGGTCTCCGCGTCGGGCGCGCCGACGTACGCGATGAGGTCGGCCATGAGGTCCTCGGTGCCCGACTCCGTCGAGCGGACCACCACGACCTTGGCCTCGCCGAACAGGGACGGACTGGCCGCGACCATGAGCTGGCCCGTGCCGTACGTGGCCCCCTCCAGCTCCACCTTCTCGACGTCGGGGTCACGCTCGCGCACGAGCCGCACCACGCCGTCCACCGCGCGCTCGGTCAGGAGCGGCTCGGCACCGCGGACCAGCACGATGGGAGCCAGGGTCGGCTCGTCCCAGCTCCGGCCGGCGGGAGCGGTGGCGGTACGGCGTCTGGTTGCGGGAGGCACGGACACAGCCTGCCACGCGCCACCCACAGCGGCCGGTCTCCGCTCTACTCCCAGACGAGGTCGGCCAGGGCGATCCGTCCGCCGTCGGTCCATGCGTTCGCGATCACGCACGTGCCCGCCTCGGCGCAGTCGGCGACTCCCCCGTCGACGAGCTCGATCTCCCGCACCACGGGGAGCTGCGTGACCAGCGTGCCCGCGCGGTCGGCGATCACGCGCTTCCCGTCGTCGTACAGGCAGTTGTCCCCGTCCACGGCGCCGTCGGAGGTGGTGGCGCACTGAACGATCCGGACGGTCGCACCGGCCGCGTACCCCTTGCCCGTCACCGTAACGCGGCCGTTGTCGCCGTCGAGCTCCCGCTCGGACAGCGTGAGCGTGGGCGCGTCCGGCGGCTCCGAGCCGCCCGGCAGGGGCGCCGGGGCCGCGGCGAGCACCCGGTCCGACAGGTCGGCGACGGCCAGCGCGCACGGGTCGCCGGTGCAGTCCACCTCGGAGACCGAGCCCACGTTGACGAACGCCCGCGCCTGACGGGTCGCGGTGATCCGGCCGCCCTCGTCGGCGACCACCTGCTCGCTGGTCGACATGTCGCACTCGTCGAGCGCGCTCGCCCCCGCCGTCGTCCCGCCGACGCACTGGACCAGGTACTGGTTGCCGCCCGCGAAGCCCGTGCCCCGCACGAGCCAGGCGCCGCCGGCGGCCCGCACGGTGATCTCCGGTTCGTCCGAGCCGTCCGAGTCGTCCGCGTCGCCCGACGGCGACGGGCTCTCCTCCGTCGTCGCGCCTGCCCCGCGCGACGGCCCCGATGCGCCCGGCCCCGTCGGGGCCGCGGTGCAGCCGGCCAGCAGGAGCAGGGCCACGGCGACGGCGGCCACCGCGGTGGCCTGCCGGGCGCGCATCAGGGGTACCCCATGTACACGTCGACGGCCATGGCCAGGCGCCAGCTCCAGGAGTCGCGGTCGCGCATCCAGTTCACCCCTCGTTGCCAGACGTGGAAGTCCTGCTCCAGGTAGCACGCGACGGCGTTGGTCTGGTTCAGCTCGCCCAGGTCCGTCCGGTACTGCCGGGTGTCGTTGGTGCCGGGGCTGCTCGCGCCGACGCGCTGCACGATCTTCGCCGCGCACTCCTTGCCGGCGCTCGACACGTACATGGCGTGCGTGCCGTACCGGGACGCCGATTTGCCGGACTCGCAGGACGCGCTGATGGCGTTGGAGTGCAGCGGGATGTGCAGGTCCGCCCCCAACCGGTTCGAGCTGGCGATGTTCTTCCGCGTGAGCCCGTTGCCCCGGACCACCTTGTAGCCCCGCTCCAGGAGGCTGAGGTGGTCCGTGCTGCCGCCGTTGATGGTCGACATCGCGACCTTGTAGGAGTTGATGTTCTCGCTGAAGCCGTCGCAGCCGGTGTTGTCGTGGCACACGGTGTCCCCGCGGTCGTGGCACGCCTGCGACAGGTAGACCACCTTGCCGTTCCAGTTGTCCGGCACGTAGGTCACGTCCGCGGACGCCGTGGGTGCCGTCACAAGGAACCCGGCGACCCCCACGAGGACGACGGTGAGCACCGACACGAGCCGTCGAAGAGTCTTTCGCATCGCCACCCCCTCAGCCGAGATCGATCGGCAGGTCGGTCGACGCGCACATGTCGCCGCCCGTCGCGTACGCGAAGGCGAGACAGTCCCCGTCGAGCGTGAACTTCACCGAGTCGACGTCCCCGTTGCTGTACGCCGTGAACAGGAGCGCCTGCCAGACGTCGCCCGGGTAGACCCCGGCGTCCGACAGCGCCTGCTCGAACCCGGCGCCGACGTCGACCGTGGCGTGCCCCTTGCTGAGCCGCACCTTCGTGGCCGGCAGGTCCGCGCCCGGGAGGTAGGACGCCAGGACGTCGTCGACGGCGGTCCCCAGCGTGCGGGACGGACCGCCCTGCGTCGCGCGCGCCGCCCCCGCGGTGAGCTGGACGTCCTTACCGGTGCCGCAGCCCAGGACCGGTGTCGTCGAGCCGTCCTCGGACCGCGGACCCTCCGGGACCTCCGGGCACGAGGCGTCCGGAGGCGTGTCGCCCGCCGCCTGCTGCTCGTCCAGCGCCGCACGCTCCTCGCCGGACCGCGGCTCCGCCCCGCCCACGACGACGGTCCAGCCGTCCAGCACCTCGGCCGACTCGTCCAGCCACTCTGCGGCAGCCTCCGGGTCCTGCGTGGTGTCGACGCGGACCACCTGGTCGGTCTCGGAGACCTCAGTGACGACCGACTGTTCCAGCAGCTCCTCGCGGAGCTGGAGCTGTGCACTCGCCTGGTCCCTACCTACGGCGCTGAGCGCCGCCGCCGGAACGAGGAGAGCCACTGCCGCTGTGACCGCGATGATCCGGCGGTGCCGCCGGGCGGTTCGGGTTGATTCGACCACGTTGCCCCCTGGTACGTGCTGACGGAACTTCACCCGTCCTCCCCCCACGTTAGGGCCGTGTTCAGGATCCGCAACGTTTCGCGAAGTGTCGCGGTCTCGTGTACGAGTGCCCGTGTGGCCTGCGGCGGGACCGGGGCGAGTCGTACCGGCCGCCGCTCGCCGGCGGGCCTCGTGCCGCCGCGGGGTCGGGGCACAGGGCACTCGGCGGCCGTCCCGTTGCCCGACCGCTCAGCAACCGGCCAGCGACACCTCCCCTCCGCGCACGACCAGCGCGACGGTTCCGCACTCGTCGGTGCGCACCACCGCCGCACCGACACCGGCGTACAGGTCGAGCGCCTCGTCGGTCGGGTGCCCGTACTCGTTGCCCCGACCGGACGAGACGAGGGCGACCGCAGGACGCACCCGCTCCGCGAGCGCGCGGGACTGCACCGCCGACCCGTGGTGCGCGACCTTCACGACGTCGAAGCGACCCGCCTGCGGGACCAGCGCCTCCTGTCCGGCGTCCTCCAGGTCGCCGAGCAGCAGCACGTCCAGCCCGGCGACGCGGGCGGCGAGCACGACGCTCGAGTCATTCGCCCCCGTACCGGCGCCCGCCTGGAGCACCCGCCAGGCAAGGCTCCCGACGGCTCCCCGGTCGCCGGTCCCCGCGACCCGGACCGGTACACCCGCGGCGCCCAGCGCGGCCTCGGTCGCCGCGGCGTTCGCGGCAGGCTCCGGTACCGGCGACACGAGTGCCGCGACCACCTCCCGCCCGGCGAGCACAGGACGGAGACCGCCCACGTGGTCGGCGTGGAAGTGGCTGAGCACGAGCAGGTCCACCCGGGTGATCCCGAGCTGGTCGAGGCAGCGGTCGGCGGCGGGCCCGTCCGGGCCGACGTCCACGACCACGGCCGACGACGGACCGGTCCGCAGGGCGAGCGCGTCCCCCTGCCCGACGTCGCAGGCCGCCACCTGCCAGTCCTGCGGCATCCCCGAGCGGGCCGCGAGGCGGGGTACTGCGAGGGCGACGACCAGCGCCGCCGCCGAGGCGGCCGCGAGGAGCAGGAGGAAGCGCGCGCGTGTGAGCGGCCGCCGGAGCGTCCGGACTTCGCGCAGGGCGCCCCGCCGTGTGCCCGGCAGGGCGCTGCGCGAGGCAGCGACCGGGGCGCCGCGCGGCGCGCCATGCACGACCTCACGCACAACCTCGCGCAGGCCGGAGCGGGCCGTCGCGCGCCACGACTCGGGCCAGCCGCGGTCCGGACCCCGGCGCAGCAGGGCCCACAACGCCAGTCCCGTGAGCACTGCCAGCAGGACCGCACCGACCGGGCCACCGAGCCAGGGAACGGTCGCGCCGGGAAGAGCGGCACACCGGTGCGCGACCGCGGCGATCCACCAGGTGGCGCCGCTCGCCGCCCAGGCCACCGACCCGGCGACGACCGGGAGCCAGGGCGCGAGCACCGTGGCGACCAGCCCGAGCACGGTGGCCGGGACCAGGGCCGGCCCCGCCAGCAGGTTGGCGAGCACCGAGACCGTGGACACCGACGGGTCGAGCAGCACCAGCACCGGGCCGCACGCGGCCTGCGCGGCGAGCGGCACGGCCAGGGCGAACGCCAGGGCCTCCCCCGTCCAGGGGGCCAGCCGCGCGGCCAGCGGCGCCGCGAGCAGCACGAGCCCCGCCGTCGCAGCGGCCGACAGCGCGAACCCGAAGGAGCGGGCCAGCCACGGGTCGACCACCAGCAGCCCGACCACCGACGCCGCGAGCGCCGGGACGGCCTGGGAGGGCCGGCCGAGCGCCACCCCGGTCAGGGTGAACGCCGCCATGACCGCTGCCCGCAGCACGGCGGGTTCGGGCCGGACCAGCAGCACGAAGGCGAGGGACGCGAGCGCGATGACGAGCACCCTGACCGGTCTCGGCAGCCGGGCCACGGAGCAGAGCAGGGTCAGGACGGTCACGACGACGGCGAAATGACCCCCCGACACCGCCGTGATGTGGGACAGCCCGGTGGTGCGCATCTCCTCGGACAGGTCGTCCGGGAGCCGCGTCGTGTCCCCGATCGCGGCGCCGGGCACCAGCCCGCGGGCCTGCGGGGACAGCGGGTCGGTCACGTCGAGGAGCGCCGCGCGATGGGTGTCGAGCACGCGGAGGGCGGACGGCGGCGCCCGGATCTCGGCGGTGCTCTCGGCGTTCAGGCGGGCGGCCTCGGCCGCGCCGGGGTCGGCGGGGCGCAGCCCGCCCGAGACGGTCACGGTCGCCCCGTACCGGGGCACGGCATCGGACAGCACCTGGACGTGGGCCCGCGCCGCCGACCCGACGCCGCGGGCGTCCACCGCGCGTGCGGCGAGCACCCAGCGGTGCTGCCCGGCGCCCGGGGCGAAGGCGAACGGCTCGGGCTGGGAGACCACGACGCCGACCAGGGTCGCCGTCACGCGCTGCTCGGCCAGCCCGGCGAGCGGCGCACGGCCCGCGAGCTGGACGTGCGCGGAGGCCGTGACCCCGAGGACGCAGGCCGCGGCGAGGGCGGCGTGCGCGACGAGGGCGGTAGTGGTCGAGGGCCGGGCTGTCCCGGCGGGCGAGCCTGTGGAGGTGTATCGGCCCGGCTGCGGAAGCCCGTCCGGCAGGACGAGCCAGGCTCGCCGGGCGTGCCCTGGCCGGACGTGCCCCGCCAGCCGGCCGGTCACCGCACGTCCATCGGTCAGCGCACGTCCCCCGGTCACCGCCCGTCGGGAACGAGATACCGACAGGCCATCACGACCCAGGCCGCCCAGGACCGCGATCCTGAGGCAGGCAGCGACGAGTACAGCCGCCGCCAGCCCCGCGAGCAGGCCGCTCCAGCGCTCCCCGGGACCGGTCAGCACCCAGGCGACGGCCCAGACCGCGAGGGCGGCGGGCACCATGCGCAGGTCGGTCATGGCCCCACCCGCGCGCTGTCACGGAGCTCGTCGAGGGTGGCCGGACCGATGCCCGGCACGTCGTCCAGCTCGTCCACGCTCGCGAAAGCACCGTTCGTCTCGCGCCACTCGACGATCGCCTGTGCGATCGACGGTCCCACGCCGGGGAGCGCCTCCAGCCCGGCGGCGTCCGCCGCGTTGATGTCGACGGCGCCGGCCGCACCGCCCGCGCTCCCGGCACCGCTACCACCGCCGCCCGAGGCGGTCGCCCCGCCGGCGCCCTGCGCGGCAGCTCCCGGCACCGGCTCCCCCGGCTTCGGCACGTACAGCTGCTCACCGTCGACCACCGCGCGGGCCAGGTTCACGGCGGTCAGGTCGGCCTTGCGGGTCACGCCGCCGGCGGCCTCGACGGCGTCGGCCACGCGGGCGCCGTCGGGCAGGGTGACCAGGCCCGGCCGGGCCACCTCGCCGACCACGTGCACCAGCAGGTCGCCGCCCGCCTCGCCCGGAAGGCCCTCCGCGGCGCCCGGCCCACCCGACCCGCCCGAGCCGCCTGGTTCCGACGACGGGCCGGACCCGCTCACGGCCTCGTTCCCGCCCGCCCTGGAGCTCGCCGACGCGCCGTCCGGACCCTCGTCGGCGGCGACCGGGGCCAGGGCCTCGACGTCGCCGCCCCGCAGCGAGAGCGCCGCCACGCCCAGCCCGAGCAGCAGCACGGTCACGACGGCCACCACCGCCGTCGTGCCGGTCAGGGCCCACCGGCGGGCGCCCTGCTCGGCCCGCGGGTCGGCGGGATGGCCGTGCGCCGCCGCGTAGGCGGCGGCCACGCCCGAGGTGGATCGTCGGGCACGTAGCCGCGCCACCAGGTCGTCGGTCTCGGTTCGGGCATCGTCCTCACCCGCCGGCGACGCTGCCGGGGCGGCGGCCCACGGATCGTCCGGGGGCCGCGCGCGCGACGGCACGGGTGACTCCGCGGTCGACTCCCCGCCGGGCAAGGATCCGGGGCCGTCCGACCCGCGCACCGGGCCGAACGGCCAGGGGTCTGGGCGGCGCTGCTGCGCGGTCTCTGGCTGCATGTCCCAGGACGCTAGGCGGGCGGCGCACGCCTCGGACGGGCAGCGAGGCTCGTCTGTGCACACACGTCGAAAAGAGCCCCCTGTGGTCGGGCTCGTCCCCGCACGACACCGTCCCGAGGGTCCGTCCGGCCGGCCGGCGAGTTTCGTCCCGGCGCACCGATGAGTTCGCCCCGGCGCCGTCGTCGGACCTGACGACCGCATGCGGACCCGAGCGGAACCCGCAGACCCGGACCACGCGGAACAGACCAGGAGCGAGCACCATGACCGACAAGAAGACCCACACCCTCGAGGTACCGGGCGCCGTGCTGACCTATGACGTGCGTGAGGCCGCGACCCCCACCGACGAGCCGCCGCTGCTGCTGTTCGGCCTGCCGATGGGCGCCGAGGGCTTCACCACGCTGGCCGGCCACTTCACCGACCGCACCGTGGTGACCTACGACCCGCGCGGCGTCGAGCGCAGCACGCGCTCAAGCTCCGACATGCCCGTGATGTCGAACCATGCCGACGACGTGCACCGGGTCATCGAGGCCGTCGGCGGTGGCCCGGTGGACCTCTTTGCCTCCAGCGGCGGCGCCGTCGTGGCCCTCGACCTCGCCGCGACCCACCCGGAGGACGTGCGGACCGTCGTCGCGCACGAGCCGCCGCTGCCCAGCGTGCTCCCGGACCGTGCGGCCGTGGTCGCGGCCATGACGGACATCCACGACACCTACCAGGCGAAGGGTTTCGGCGCGGGGATGGCCAAGTTCATCGCGCTGGTCATGGCCGCGGGTGAGCTCACCGCGGACTACGCCGCCCAGCCCGACCCGGACCCGGCAATGTTCGGCCTGCCCACCGAGGACGACGGCGCACGCGACGACCTGCTGTTGGGCGTCAACATGCTCACCCTGCCCCCGTACGAGCCGGCCTGGGCGACCCTGAAGGCCGGCACGCCTGACGTCCTGATCGCCGTCGGGGAGGACACGGGCGAGGAGCTGACGGGTCGGTCGTCCCGCGCCACGGCGGCGCTGCTCGACGCGGAGCCGGTCGTCTTCCCGGGCGGCCACGGCGGGTTCGGCGGCGGGGAGTACGGCCAGCCGGCCGACAAGCCGGTCGAGTTCGCGGCGAGGCTGCGCGAGGTCCTGTCCCGCTGAGCACCGCAGGCGTCAGTGCGCGTGGTCGCCCAGGTCCGCGACGACAACGGCGAGCGTGCCCGGGCCGACGTGCACGCCGAGGACCGCGCTCAGCGGCGTGACCTCGACGTCTGCCCGCGTGCGGGTGTGGAGGCGGCCGGCCAGGGCGAGCGCCCGGTCGTGCGCGCCGAAGTGGTGGACGGCGACGACGGGGCGCTCCGCCTCGGCGACGAACGCGGCGGCCTGCTCCAGCAGCCGTTCGGCGCCGGCCGCGCGCGTGCGCACCCGCTGGGCCAGCTCGATCGCGCCGTCGGACAGCCGCAGGATGGGCTTGACGCCGAGGACGGTGCCGAGCGCGGCCGCCGGGCCGGAGAGGCGTCCGCCGCGCCGCAGGTGCTCCAGCGTGTCCACCACGAACACGGCGTGGGCCGTCGCGGCGACCTCCATGGCCCGCGTGGCGACGTGGGTGGCGTCGGCCCCGGCGGCCGCGCACTCGGCCGCAGCGCGGGCCGCGAAGCCGAGGCCCGCGGCCGCCGTCCGCGAGTCCACCGCGCGCACCTGCAGGGGCGACCGCGCGGCCGCGGTGCCCGCCGAGCCGACGGTGCCCGACAGCGCACCCGACAGGTGCACCGAGACGACCGACCGGACGCCCTGCTCACCGAGGGTGCGGTAGACGGCGGCGAACGTCTCGGGGGACGGCTGCGACGTCGTCACCTGCTCGCCCTCGGCGACGAGCTCGGCCAGCCGGTCGGGCGTGATGTCCTCGCCCTCGGCGTAGGCCTCGTCGCCCACCAGGACGCGCAGCGGCACCACGACCGGGCCGCCCGTCGAACCAGCGGGGAGGCAGGCGGTCGAGTCGGTGACGACCCGCACCTCCTGGGGTGCCGGGCGGGAAGGACGACGACGGTTGCGCATGACCGCGACACTCTAACCGTGCGGGGAACCCGACGGCGAAACGCCCGGGAGCCTCCCCGCGCGCCGCACCAGGGGCCGACTTAGCATCCGAGACATGCCCGATGCATCGACGCCAGATCTCGCCGCTCTGCGCGAGGCCGCCGCGGCGGCCCAGAAGGCCCTCGAGGAGGCGGAACGGACAGCCGCGCCCGCGACCCCGGAGACGGGCGGGCCGGAGGAGGCAGCACCGGCGTCGTCCGAGGCGCACGAGGCCCCCGACGCCCCGCTCGACGGCTACGCGGCCGAGGTCGCCGCGGGCTACGCGGCGGAGGCCACGCTCCCGCTGGGCGCTCTCCTGGAGGGCGAGCCCGGCGGCGAGGCGACGCCGAACCCGCAGGTCCAGGTCGGTTTCGCGCTCTCGATGCTGAACCGGCACGGCCTCGTGGCGGGCGCCACGGGAACCGGCAAGACCAAGACGCTGCAGGGCATGGCCGAGGGGCTGTCGCTGGCCGGGGTGCCGGTCTTCCTGGCGGACGTCAAGGGCGACCTGTCGGGGCTCGCGCTGCCCGGTCCGGACAACCCGAAGGTCGCGGAGCGCGCGGCCAGCATCGGCCAGGACTGGAGGCCGACCCAGTACCCGGTCGAGTTCTACTCGCTCGGCGGGATCGGCAAGGGCGTGCCGATCCGCACGACGGTCACCGACTTCGGGCCGCTCCTGATGTCCAAGGTGCTGGGCCTGAACGCGACGCAGGAGTCGAGCCTCACGCTGATCTTCCACTGGGCCGACACGAAGGGCCTGGCGCTGCTGGACCTGAAGGACCTGCAGTCGGTGATCGCCTACCTGACCTCGGACGAGGGCAAGGGTGAGCTCAAGGGCATCGGCGCTGTCTCGGCGGCCACGGCGGGCGTCATCCTGCGCGAGATCGTGGGGCTGGAGGGGCAGGGCGCCGACGCGTTCTTCGGCGAGCCCGCGTTCGCGACGTCGGACCTGATCGCGACCAAGGGCGACCTCGGCGTGCTCAGTGTGCTGGAGCTGCCCGCTGTGCAGGACCGGCCGCAGCTCTTCTCGACGTTCCTCATGTGGCTGCTCGCGGACCTCTTCCAGGACCTGCCCGAGGTGGGCGACGCCGACAAGCCGAAGCTCGTGTTCTTCTTCGACGAGGCGCACCTGCTGTTCACCGGTGCCTCGAAGGACTTCTTGCAGCAGGTGGTCCAGACGGTGCGGCTGATCCGGTCCAAGGGGGTCGGCGTCTTCTTCGTGACGCAGTCGCCCAAGGACGTGCCGTCCGACGTCCTGGCCCAGCTCGGCAACCGGGTGCAGCACGCGCTGCGCGCCTTCACGCCCGACGACGCCACGGCGCTGCGGGCCGCGGCCCGCACCTTCCCGACGTCGCCGTACGACCTGGAGCGCCTGCTGCAGTCGCTCGGCACGGGTGAGGCGGTGGTCACCGTGCTGACCGAGAAGGGCGCGCCGTCCCCCGTCGCGTGGACGCGGGTGCGGGCGCCGCAGGCCTCGATGGACCCCGCGGGAGACGCGGCGATCGACCAGGTCGTCGCGGCCTCCCCCGGCCAGGCGAGGTACGGCACGCCGGTCGACGCGGAGTCCGCGTTCGAGCTGCTGCAGGCGAAGGCGCAGGAGCAGGCCGCCGGTCGCGCCGCCGCCGAGGGCTCGGCGACTGCCGCCGAGGACGAGCGGGAGCTGGCCAAGGAGCGCGCCCGGCTCGAGAAGGAGGCGGCCACGCGCGAGAAGACGGAGGCCCGCCACAAGGAGCAGGCCGCCCGCGACCGCAACCGCGTGGTCACGTCGCTGGCCAAGACGGCGGGCACGGTCCTGGTCCGCGAGCTGACGCGCTCCCTGTTCGGCACCCGCAAGCGCTGACGGACCGCTGGCCCGACGAGCGCGCCTCCCCGGAGCGTGTGAGACTCGGGCGTGCTCTTCGCTTACATAGATGAGACCTCCAACTCGCGGTGTTACCGGACAGTGGGCCTTGTCGTGCGCGCTCCCGAGGTGCGCGTGTTCGCCGAACAGCTCGACGCGGTAGTCGCCCGAGCGGCCGAAGCGTTCGGAGGTATCGATGCGGACACCGAGCTGCACGGCCACGACCTGTTCGGCGCGACGCAGGAATGGGCTCCGCTGAAGCCCGTCGTGCGAGCCCGCATCTCGATCTATCGACAGGCCCTCGGCGTGACGGCAGAACATGCGGAGGGCATCTGGATCGAAGGACTGGACCGGCAAGGGTTCCGTGATCGCTACGCCGACCAGCACGACGAGCACATCACAGTGCTCCTCCACCTGCTCGAGAAGCTGAACCGGTACGCCAACCGGCGCGGCGAAGACCTCGTGGTCATCGCTGACGAGCACAGGACGGCGAAGAGCGCTCAGGCCGCACTGCGCAGAGCGCGCCGCGAACGCATCTGGGGGTATCGAGGCAAGCCCCAGCGCATCGCGGACACGGTCTACTTCGTGTCGTCGGCCGGCAGCCGCCTGGTCCAGGCAGCGGACCTCGTTGCATTCCTGTATCAGCGGCTGGCGGACGGCGTGGATCGCGATGAGCGCGCGGCCGCGGCCAACAAGAACCTCTGGTCGGTGCTGGAGAACGTCCCCGTGCACGACCGGCTCTGGGAGCCCTAGACGCACGACAGCCCCCGACTGTGCGGGGGCTGAAGGCAGGGCGCTCAGGATCTCTCCCTCTTGCGCCCTTTCACTATAGGCCCAGCGCCGGGCGTGGTCCACAAGGACCAAGCCCGGCACTGATGACGTCCGTTCGGTCAGGCTGGGACGATGTTGACCAGCTTCGGGGCGCGGACGATCACCTTGCGCACGCCGCGGCCGTCCAGGAACTTGACCACGTTCGGCTCGGCCAGGGCCGTCGCCTCCAGGTCCTCCGCGGAGATGCCCGGGGCGACCTCGAACTTGGCGCGCACCTTGCCCTGCACCTGGACCACGCAGGTCACGGTGTCCTGGACCAGGTAGGCCGGGTCGGCAGCCGGGAACGGCGCGTGCGCCAGCGACTCCTCGTGGCCGAGCCGCGCCCACAGCTCCTCCGCGATGTGCGGCGCGATGGGCGCCGTCATCAGGATCAGCGGCTCCACGGCCGAGCGCGGCACGGCCGACAGCCCCGTGAGGTGGTTGTTCAGCGTGATGAGCTTGGCGATCGCGGTGTTGGGCCGCATGTTCTCCATCTCGACGCCGACGTCGGCGATGGCGCGGTGCACGGCGCGGAGGGTCGCGGTGTCGGGCTCGTCGTCCGTGACGGTGAGCTCGCCCGTCTCCTCCGAGACGACATTGCGCCACAGCCGCTGCAGGAACCGCTGCGACCCGACGACGGCACGGGTCTCCCACGGGCGCGACAGGTCCAGCGGGCCCATCGACATCTCGTAGACGCGGAACGTGTCGGCGCCGTACTGCTCGTACATCTCGTCGGGCGTCACCACGTTCTTCAGCGACTTGCCCATCTTCCCGTACTCACGGTTGACGGGCTGGCCCTGCCAGGTGAACCCGGTCTGCTCGTCGCCCTCGACCTCCTCGGCCGGCACGTACTGGCCGCGCGAGTCGGTGTAGGCGTAGGCCTGGATGTAGCCCTGGTTGAAGAGCTTGCCGAACGGCTCGACGGCCGTGACGTGGCCCAGGTCGAAGAGCACCTTGTGCCAGAACCGCGCGTACAGCAGGTGCAGCACCGCGTGCTCCACGCCGCCCACGTAGAGGTCGACGCCGCCGGCAGGGCCGGACGTCGGGTTGTGCTGCGGCCCGAGCCAGTACTGCTCGAGCTCGGGCAGCGCGGCCGCCGAGGTCTCGGCGGGGTCGAGGTAGCGCAGGTAGTACCAGCACGACCCGGCCCAGTTGGGCATCGTGTTGGTGTCGCGGCGGTACTTCTTGGGCCCGTCGCCCAGGTCGAGGGTGACGTGCACCCAGTCGTCGTTACGGCCCAGGGGCGCCTCGGGCTCGGAGTTCGCGTCCTCCGGGTCGAAGGTGCGCGGCGCGTAGTCGGGCACGTCCGGCAGGTCCACCGGCAGCATCGCGTCGGGGATCGCGACCGGGCGGTCGTCCTCGTCCCACACGACGGGGAACGGCTCGCCCCAGTAGCGCTGGCGGCTGAACAGCCAGTCGTTGAGGCGGTAGGTGGTGGTGCCCTCGCCGATGCCCTTGCTCTCCAGCCAGGCGATGATCTTCGCCTTGGCCTCGACGACGCCGAGGCCGTCCAGCGAGATCTCGTCGTTCGCGGACCGCACGGCGACGCCGTCGCCCGCGTACGCGCCGGCGTGGTCCTCCGGCAGGCCACCGGCCGGCTCGACCGTGTGGATCACCGGCAGGTCGTAGGCCTCGGCGAACGCGAAGTCGCGCTCGTCGCCGCCCGGGACGGCCATGATGGCGCCGGTGCCGTAGCCCATGAGCACGTAGTCCGCGGTGAAGACCGGGACCTGCAGTCCGCTGACGGGGTTCACGGCCAGGTGGCCGGTAAACACGCCGGTCTTCTTGCCGGCGTCGGCCTGCCGCTCGACGGCGGTCTTCGCGGACGCCTCGCGCCGGTAGGCGGCGACGGCCTCGACCGGGGTGCCGTACCCGCCGGTCCACGCGGAGCGCGTGCCGTCGGGCCAGGCCGCCGGGACCTCGTCGAGCAGCGGGTGCTCCGGGGCGACCACCATGAACGTGGCGCCGAAGAGCGTGTCGGGGCGGGTGGTGAAGACCTCCAGCGAGCCCGCCGCGCCGGCCGGGTCCTCCTCGGCGGTGCCGACGACGTCGAACCGGACGTTGGCGCCCGTGGACCGGCCGATCCAGTTGCGCTGCATCGACTTGACCTTCTCGGGCCAGTCGATGAGCTCCAGGTCGTCCGTGAGGCGGTCGGCGTAGGCGGTGATCCGCATCTTCCACTGGCGCAGGCTGCGCTGGAAGACGGGGAAGTTGCCGCGCTCGGACCGGCCGTCGGCCGTGACCTCCTCGTTCGCCAGCACGGTGCCCAGGCCCGGGCACCAGTTGACCGGCGAGGAGTCGACGTAGGCGAGCCGCTGCGCGTCGATGACGTCGCGCCGCTCCGGCTCGCTCAGCGCGGCCCAGACGGCGCCGCCGGCGTTGTCGCCGTCGTGCCCGGGGACGGGCCGCGTGCCCGCGGCCAGCTCGGCGCGCAGCTCGGTGATGGGGCGCGCGCGGCCCTTGCCGTCGCCCGCCCCCGTCACGGGGCCCGGACGCTCGGCGTCGGCGTCGTACCAGGAGTCGAAGATCTGCAGGAAGATCCACTGCGTCCAGCGGACGTACTCGGGGTCGATGGTCGCGAACGTGCGGCGCGAGTCGTGGCCCAGGCCCAGGCGGCGCAGCTGCCTGCGCATGTTGCCGATGTTGGCCTCGGTGGTGGTCCGCGGGTGCTGGCCCGTCTGGACCGCGTACTGCTCGGCGGGCAGGCCGAACGCGTCGTAGCCCAGCGCGTGCAGCACGTTGTCCCCGCGCATGCGGCGGAAGCGCCCGGTCACGTCCGTGGCGATGTAGCCCAGCGGGTGGCCCACGTGGAGGCCCGCACCCGAGGGGTACGGGAACATGTCCATGATGAAGTACGGGTCGCCCGCCGCCGGGCTCCCGCCCGGCCCCGTAAGTCGCCCCTGCGGGTTCGCCGCGTGGAACGTGCCGCGCTCCTCCCAGATGTCCTGCCAGCGCAGCTCGATCTGCTGCGCGAGGGTCGGGGTGTAGCGGAAACGGGGCTCGTCGGGAGACGTGGTGCGCTCGGGTGCGTCGGGCATGGTCACCCGCCCGAGTCTACCGACCGCGCGGGTGCGCGGCCCTCGGTCGTCCACAGCCTCCAGGGTTCATCCGACATTCGCCCCCACCTCCCCCGAAGTTCGCCCCCTGGGTGCTCGAATTGCCCGCATGATGCCCTCGTTGCGAAAGATCCTCGCCACCAGCATCGCCGCCGCGACCGTGTGGACGGCGTCGACCGCCGCCGCCGCGCCGCTGCCCGACGACGACGCCCGGGGCGGCCCCGCCGCCCGCGCCGACCACGTGATCTTCCTCGCCCTCGACGGGTTCGACGTCGACTACCTCGACCTGGTGCGCGACGGCGCCGGCTCCCCCGGCACGGTCGAGATGCCGAACCTGCGCGCTCTCCTGCGCCGGGGCAGCATCACCACCTCGACCGGCGTGATGACCTCGATCACCAACCCGTCGTGGTCCTCGGTCGCCACGGGCGCGTGGCCCGCGACCCACCGCAACACCGCCTACTGGTTCGACGCCGCGAGCAACACCGCGCGGGGCCAGCAGCGCGACCTCGCCGTGCCGACCGTCGCGGAGTCGATCCGGGACCAGGGCGGCACCGTCTTCTCCTCGCAGTGGTTCATCCTGCAGAACCACGGCGTCACCTTCGGCGACCCCGACGCCCTGTACACACAGCCCGGCGGCGACTGCGCGCGCCGCACCGACGACATCGTGTCCGTGCTGCGCGGCGAGCCCGTCAGCTCGAACGGCCAGCTCGTCACCACCAGCGGCATCCCCGACCTCATGGCGGTCTACTGCGACACGCTCGACGCGATCGGGCACGACGGCGGCGACGCCGACCCCCGCATCCCGGGCGCCCTGGAGGACATCGACCGGCAGATCGGGCGCATCGTCGCCGCCACGAAGGAGGCGGGCGTGCACGACAGCACGGCGTTCGTCATCACGGGCGACCACGGCATGACAACCTTCGACAAAGGGTTCGCCGCCGAGGGGCTCGCGGCGATCGAGGCGGCCGGCTTCACCCCGCAGGTCCTGACCAGCGGGCAGTCGCCAGCACCCGGCACCGACGTCGTGATCGTCGTGGGCGGGGTCGCCGACGTGCGCCTGATCGGCGCGCGCGCCGGCGACCGCGCCGCCGTCCGCCGCCTGGAGCGGGCGCTGACGGCGCTGCCGCAGGTGCGGAACGTCTTCGACAAGGCCGACCAGCGGCGGCTGCGCATGAGCCCGAACCACGGCGACCTGATCGTGGAGCCGGAACCCGGCTGGTCGTTCGGGGCCACACCCGCCGACCCGGCCGGCCGGCACGGCGCGACCACCGAGCTGCGGATCCCGCTCGTGCTCGCCGGTGCCGGCGTACGGCCGGGCGCGCACCCGCGCGACCCGCACCACGTCGACGTCGCCCCGACGATCTCCGCGCTGCTGGGCTACGCGCCGCCGTCGGGCAGCGAGGGCCGGGTGCTGCGCGAGGCCCTGCGCCGCTGACCCTGCGCCAGAGCCCGCTTCACGACCCGAGCGCACGGGAGGACAGCAAAGACCCGGTCAGAACGAGTCGATCAGGGGCCCGCCCACCGCGATCATCAGCCACGCCAGGGCCGCGACGTACCCGATGACCAGGATGATGTGCCGGTTGCCCACCATGACGCCGCGCAGGCCGGCGCTCGCGGGCAGGTCGCCCGACTGCACGCCGCGCACCAGCTGGTACCAGAGCAGCGGCCACATGATGGTCCACACGACCATGCAGTAGGGGCACAGCGCGACGATGACGTGGAAGCTCGTGTACATCAGGAAGAACACGAGCGCCTGGCCCAGCACGGTGCCCGCGAGGAGCGAGATCCAGTACCAGCGCGGCAGGCGGGCCCCGATCAGCAGCACCACGCCCGTCGTGATCACGACGGGGAAGGCCGCCACGCCCAGGTAGGGGTTCGGGAAGCCGAGCAGGGCGCCCTGCCACGAGGACATCGCGGCGCCGCAGTCGACGAACACGTTGATGCTGCAGGACGCCGTGTGGTTCGGGTCGATGAGCTTGAGGTACTTCTCCACGGCGAGGGCGAACGAGGCGGCGAAACCGACCGCGCCCAGCACCACCAGGAGCAGCGCCACGGCCCGGCCGCCCAGCGGCTTGGGTCCGTACGTGGCGACCTCGTCCCCGCCGTCCGGCGAGCTGTCCAACGAGCTGTCCGACGACGTCGTGGTCGCCCCGGTCTCAGTCACCCGCCCTACGCTACCGGCGCAGTCTGGGACATTGCTGAGACCCGGGTCACAGTGCGGTCTCCGTCGGCTGGTGCACGACTCGCTGCCGCCCGAACGCCACGATCAGCCCGAGGCCCAGCACGGTGACGACGGCGCCGGCCCACGCGGGCGCCAGGTAGCCCCAGCCCGCGTCGATGACCACACCGCCCAGGAACGCGCCCGCGCCGTTGGCCACGTTGAGCCCGGCGTGGCACAACGCGGCGCCCAGCGACGGCGCGCCGGGGGCCAGGTCCATGAGCCGGGTCTGGAACGCGAGCCCCAGCATCTGCGAGGTGACGCCCAGCAGGAACAGGGAGACGAGCGCGGGCACCACCGAGGCGCCGGTCAGCGCGAACAGCACGAGGGAGAGCGCGGTGGCCACGAAGCCGATCAGGACCGCCCGGAGCACGCCCCGGTCGGCGAGCCGCCCGCCGATCTGCGTGCCGACCGTCATGCCCACGCCGAACAGGGCGAGCACCCACGGCACGGCGCCGCCGGGCAGGCCGGTCACGCCCGTCATGGTGGGGGCCACGTAGGTGTAGACGGCGAACATGCCGCCGAACCCGATCGCGCCGGCCACGAACGCGAACCACAGCGGTCCGTTGCGCAGGGTCGCCAGCTCGGTGCGCACCGAGCGGCCCTCGCCGCCCGCGCCGGCGGGGATCAGCCGCCAGAGCCCGAGGAGCGTGACGCTGCCCAGCACGCCGATCAGCACGTAGGAGACGCGCCAGCCGAACGCCTGGCCCACCCACGTGGACAGCGGCACGCCGACGACGTTCGCGATGGTCAGGCCGGTCATCATCGTCGCGACGGCCCGCCCGCGCTGGGCCGGGCCGGCCACGGCGGCACCGACCGCGGCGCCGACGCCGAAGAACGCGCCGTGCGGCAGCCCCGCGAAGAACCGGCCGACCACGAGCCAGCCGATGTCGGGCGCCGCGGCGGACAGCACGTTCGCCACCGTGTAGAACCCCATCAGCGCCAGCAGCAGGCGCTTGCGCGACATCCGCGCCGCGGCCACGGTCAGCAGCGGCGCCCCGACGACCACGCCGAGCGCGTACGCGGTGATCGTGTGCCCCACCTGGGGGTCGGTCGCGCCGAGGTCGAGGCCGACGTCGGGCAGCAGGCCCATCGCGGCGAACTCGGTGGTGCCGATGGTGAACCCGCCCACCGCCAGCGCGACCAGCGCGGGCGCGGCGCGGCGCATCGAGCCCGTGCCCGGCGCCTGGTCCGGGGCGTTCTGGGGTGCACTGCTCGCCATGGGGTCTCCGGAAGTGTCGTATCGATTCGGTCTACCGTCGACGACACCGGCGACGAGCAAGAGGGAACGGGGAGCAGACTACTCCTGCGCCACCCACACACGGGAGGCCGCCAGCAGGCCGAGATCGGCCACGCGCTCGTCGGCGTCGGTCGCGCCAGCGCCGGCCGCCGCAGCCTCGGCCCCCGCGCCGTCGGGCCCGGGAACGGGCGGGCACGTCCAGGCGACGGCGACCGTCCCCGCGAACTCGCGCCGCGTGGTGACCGCCACGCGGATGTCCAGGTCCAGGCCCAGCTCGGCGAGGTACCGCAGCGCCTCCGGGTCGGCGTCGGAGATCCGCACCACCGTGCCCGCGTCGCCCGCGTGCATCGTCGACAGCGGCACCGCGTCGGGCCGCACCACCGTGCCGTCGGCGGACGGGATCGGGTCGCCGTGCGGGTCGCGCGACGGGTTGCCGAGCCGCGCCGCCATCCGCTCCACGAAGACGTCCGAGACCGCGTGCTCCAGCACCTCGGCCTCGTCGTGCACCTCGTCCCACCCGTACCCGAGCTGTTCCACGAGGAACGTCTCCAGGAGCCGGTGGCGGCGCACCATCACGAGCGCCAGCCGGCGGCCCTCGTCCGTCAGCCGGATCGCGCCGTACCGCTCGTGCTCCAGCAGCCCCTGGCCGCTCAGCCGCCGCACCGTCTCGGACACCGTGGACGCGCCAACACCCAGCCGGTCGGCCAGGTGCTTGGTGGTGACCTTCTCGTCCGACCACTCCTGGGCCGACCACACCGCCTTCAGGTAGTCCTGGGCGACGGGCGTCAGCTCGGCCGGGTCGGTTGTGATCTCCACGCCCCGAGCCTAGTTGCCCGAGGCCGACGACGACGGCGCCGGCCCGGCATCCGGTACGTCGCCCGGCGCGTCGTCGGGCACCTCGTCCGGCAGCGGGGCGGGCTGCGGGACGGCCTGCCGCTCGCTCACGGACGCCTCCCCCTCCGGTGTCACCTCGACGAGCTGCCAGTCCACGAACTGCCGCCGCTCCGGGTCGAACCGCAGCACCGTCATCTGGGAGGTGTCGCGCAGCGGCCCCACCGAGGCGTTCCCCTTCGTGGCCCCGCCCGTGCTCGCGTTCACGTACCGCACGCCGTAGCCCACGACGTCGGGGCCGATCCGCTTGTGCATGTGCCCCGAGATCTGGAACGGCACGCAGCCCGACTCCAGGGCCGCGTCGCCGACGGCGGGCTGGTGGATCATCAGCAGGTCCACCCGGTCCTCCGCGGTGAACCCGCCCAGGCCGGCCTCCCCGGCCGCCTCGCACGCGACGTCCCGCAGCCGCTCCCCGGCCTCCGCGGGCGTCTCCTCGCGCGCGATCACCGTACCCCCGCCGATCCGCGTCTCCAGCGGGTCCCGGTCCCCCAGGATCCGCACCCCCTCCACCTCGACGACCTCCCCGTCGAGCACGATCTCCCGGTTGGCCAGCTCCGTGGCCGTCGTCAGGCGCGAGTCGTGGTTGCCGTCGGAGACGACGAACGGCACGCCGTCCGGCACCGCGGACGCGAACGAGTCCACGCAGACCGACTCCACGCTCGTCCCGTTGATCGTGGTGTCCCCTGCGTTGAGCATGACGTCGGGCGCCAGCCGGTCCGCGAGGTCCCGGATGAGCGGCGTCATCCCCGTGTTGCAGTGCAGGTCGGAGACCAGCAGGAACGTCACGTAGTCCGGCGTCGCCGGGCTGCCCGACGGCGTCGCGTCCTGCTCACCGTCGGCCGCGTCCTGCTCCGCGACCCGGGCGTCCCACGCCGCCATCAGCTTCTCCCGGGCACCCGCGTAGAACACCTCGTTCGCCTGGTAGGTCTCCACGAGCTGGCTGCTGTACGTGTCGATCACGCCCGCCAGCCGGCCCGTGATCCGCGCGCCCTCCAGGGCGGTCCCCGCGAAGACCGGCGAGGCCGGCAGCGCGGCCCGCTCCTCGGGCCCGGCGCTCGCCGTGGCGGTCGCGGCCACCAGCACGACGACGACGCCGGCCGCGGTGATCTCCCAGGTGCGGGACGCGAAGGTGCGGGCGAGCTCCCGCCGTCGGGCGGCACCGAGCAGGGCCCGCAGGCCGAACGCGACGCCCACCAGCACCACCGCGGCGACGGCCGCGCCGCGCAGCGCGTCCCAGACCAGCGCCCACGCCACGGTGCGCACCGTGCGCTGCGGGGTGTCGAAGAACTGCAGGTACCCGTCGAGGTCGCCCGCGAGCGCGTCGAAGCTGGCCGCGTCCACGGCCGAGAGGTCCGTGGGGATCTCGTGCACCGTGATCCGCACCCCGAGCGTGAGCGGTAGCGGGGAGTCGGTGACGACGGTGCCGAGCGGGCCGAGGTCGGCGACGATCTGGTCGTCCGCCGTGACCGCGTAGGTGGCCTCGTGCGGGCCGAGACTGAGGTCGGCTCTCGCCGTCGTGATCCCGAACATCAGGCAGAACAGGGCGGCTGCCCCTCCGGCAAGGGTCCAGCGCAGCCAGCGGGGCGGGTTGGGACGACTCATCTCCTCTACCTTTTCATGCGTCCGCCGTGCTCACCCGCCGCCCGGGCGGACGTCGGCGCGGCGTCCGTCGGCGGGCCGGCCGCGGACGGCACGATGGGGGCCGTGTTCGTCCTCGAGTCCGTCTGGCGTCCGGCCGCACCGACCGCCCGGGTCTGGTCGGTGCTCGCCGACCCCCGGTTCACCTGGCCCGACTGGTGGCCCGGGCTGACCGCGGGGGCGAGCCACGGCGTCGTCGGGCCGGACGGCCTGGCCGCGCCCGGGACGTGGGCGCACCTGCGGGTGCGCAGCCCGCTCGGGTACGCCCTGCGGTTCCGGCTCGACCTGAGGGAGACGACGGCGCCGTCCGACGGCGGGCCCGGCCGCGCCCGGCTGGACGTCACGGGCGACCTGGAGGGCCGGGCGGACGTGACCGTCGCGGACGGGCCCGCGGACGCGCCGGCCGGAACGACGTCGGCGGCCGGCACGGCGTCGGCGGCGGAGGTGCGGCTGCTGTGGCAGGTGTCCCCCGGGCCGCCCTGGTTCCGGGCGGCGGCGACCCTCGCCCCGGCCCCGCTGTCCTGGGCGCACGCCCACGTGATGCGGGCGGGCGAACGCGGCCTGACGACCCACCTGACCTCGCCCGCGGCCCGCTGATCCCGGCGACGGGACCAGGAGGTTCAGCCGGTCTTGCGGGACTTCTTCGCGTCCGCGACGCTGCGCTTCAGGGCCTCCATGAGGTCCACGACCTCGGCGCCCTCGCCCTCCTCCTCGGCCGCCTCGCCGAACGTCGCCGCCGTGTCGACGGTCTCGCCGGCCTCCAGCTTCGCGTCCACGAGCTTGCGCAGCTGCACCTGGTAGTCGTCCTCGTAGTCCTCGGGCGTGAAGTCCGCCTCGAAGCTGCCGACGAGCTGGGCCGACATCGTCAGCTCCTTGGCGCTCACCTTCGCGGGCTCGTCGAGGGACGGGAACGCGGCCTCGCGGATCTCGTCGGCCCACAGCAGGGTCTGCAGCACCAGGATCTCCTCCCGGACCCGCAGCGCCGCGAGCCGGGTGCGCTGCCGCAGCGCGAACTTCACGATCGCCGTGCGGTCGGTCTCCTCGAGCGTGCGGCGCAGCAGCACGTACGCCTTCGTGGACTTGGAGTCGGGCTCCAGGTAATAGGTCCGGTCGAACATGATCGGATCGATCTGCTCGCTGGGCACGAACTCGACCACCGAGATCTCCCGGTCCCGCTCGGCGGGCAGGTCGGCGAGGTCCTGCTTGGTGAGCACCACGGTGCGCTCGCCGTCGTCGTAGGCCCGGTCGATGTGCTCGTACGGCACCACCTCGCCGTCGATCTCGCACACACGCTTGTACCTGATGCGTCCGCCGTCGGCGTCATGCACCTGGTGCAACGGCACGTCGTGGTCCTCGGTCGCGCTGTACAGCTTCACCGGGACGTTGACGAGACCGAAGGTCACGGCACCCTTCCAGATCGCCCTCATCCATCTATGGTGCGCCCCAAGCGCACGACATGCCCAGGTTTAGTCCTGGGCGCGGTTCCCTGAGGGCGTCAGAGGCCGCAGCGGTCCAGCTTCGCCGCGAGCTCCGCGTTGGTGGGCTCCACCAGGTGCTCGCCGTCGGGGAACACCAGCACGGGGATGGACTTGCGGCCGGTCAGCGCCTCGGCCTCGTCGGCCCGGGTGGGGTGGGCGGCGAGGTCCACGTAGACGTAGTCCACGCGCCGGACGTCGAGCACCGCCTTGCTGCGGCGGCAGTCGCGGCACCACTCGGCGCCGTAGACGGTGAGCCGCTCGGGCCGGCCGATCGAAGGAGCGTCGGCGGCAGCCGACAGGGGCGCCACGGACACGTCGATCGAGATGTCAGAAATCACTCGGCGGAGCCTAGCGGAGTTCTTCACCCGGCCTCTACACCGTTCGAGTGATCTCGCCGACTCCGCGCGCGACTCCTGCGCACGACTCCGGGCGCGACTCCTGCGCCCGCGGCCGACCGGCGGCACGATGGTGAGATGGCGACGACGCAGACGGTCACGGTGGACGGCCACCGCCTGCGCCTGAGCAACCTCGACAAGGTGCTCTACCCGGCGTCGGGCACCACCAAGGGCGAGGTGCTGCACTACCTGGCGGAGGTGGCCTCGGTGCTGCTGCCGCACGCGGCCAACCGTCCCGCGACCCGCAAGCGCTGGCCCGACGGCACGGGCGGGCAGATGTTCTTCCAGAAGAACCTCGACGCCTCGACCCCTGACTGGGTCAAGCGCCGGTCGATCCAGCACAAGAGGTCGGCCAACGACTACGTGCTGGTCAACGACCTGGCGACGCTGACCTGGCTGGGTCAGACGGCGACGCTGGAGCTGCACACCCCGCAGTGGCAGTTCGGCCGCACGGGCGCGCGCCTCGACCCGGACCGCCTCGTGCTGGACCTCGACCCCGGGCCCGGTGCCGGGCTCGCCGAGTGCGCCGAGGTCGCGCGCTGGGTCCGCGACATCCTGCGCGGCATGGACCTGGAGCCGTACCCCGTCACGTCCGGGTCCAAGGGCATCCACCTGTACGCGGCCCTCGGCAAGGCGGCCGACACCCGGCTCGACTCCGACGCCGTGTCCGCCGTCGCGCACGAGCTCGCCCGCTACCTGGAGGCCGAGCACCCCGACCTGGTGGTCAGCGACATGAGCAAGGCCCTGCGGTCCGGCAAGGTGCTGGTCGACTGGTCGCAGAACAACGGGAACAAGACCACGATCGCGCCCTACTCCCTGCGCGGGCTCGACCGGCCCTGGGTCGCCGCGCCCCGCACCTGGGCGGAGCTGGAGGACCCGGACCTCGCGCAGCTCACGCCCGAGAACGTGGTCGCGCGGCTCGCGGCCGACGGCGACCTGCTCGCGCCCCTGCTGGAGGGTCACCTCGCCGCCCTCGAGCCGACGTCGGAGCGCCTGGCCACCTTCCAGAAGCTGGAGACCTACCGCGCCAAGCGGGACCCGGCGAAGACCCCGGAGCCGTTCGGGCCCGCGACCGGCGCGTCGCCGTCGGGCGCGGACAGCGCGGCCTCCGCGGACGGTGCGGCCTCCGCGGACGGCGCGGACGGGCCGCCGCCCGAGGAGGGCGAACCCACCTTCGTGATCCAGGAGCACCACGCCCGCCGCCTGCACTGGGACTTCCGGCTGGAGCACGACGGCGTGCTGGTGAGCTGGGCCCTCCCCCGCGGCGAGCCCACCGACCCGGGCCGCAACCATCTCGCCGTGCAGACCGAGGACCACCCCCTGGAGTACGGCGCGTTCGAGGGCAGCATCCCGGGCGGCGAGTACGGGGCGGGCGAGGTCACGATCTGGGACTCCGGCACCTACGAGCTGGAGAAGTGGCGCGACGACGAGGTGATCGTGACCCTGCACTCGACGGAGCGCGGCGCCCGCCGCCTCGCCCTGATCCGCACCGGCGGGCGCGACGGCGACGCGGAGAACAACTGGCTGATCCACCTCACCAAGGCCCAGCCGGGCACCCCCACCCCGGTGAGTGCTGGACATTTGCGGCCTTCGGCGCCCCCGAACCCGCAGATACCCAGCACTCAACTGGCCGGCACTCAACGAGACGCGGGGGCGGGCGGGCGGCGTCGGCCCATGCTCGCCACCGCCGCCGCGCCCGGCGACCTCAACCGGCCCGATGACTGGGCCTTCGAGATGAAGTGGGACGGGTTCCGCGCGATCGCCCACGTCCAGGACCCCGAGTCCGTGCGCCTGGTCAGCCGCTCCGGGCAGGACCTCACCGTCACGTTCCCCGAGCTCGCGGCGCTCGCCGCCCAGGTCGACGCCGCCCGGCTGCCCGTCGTGCTCGACGGCGAGATCGTCGCCCTCGACCGCGCCGGCCGCCCCGACTTCCGCCGCCTCCAGCACCGCGCCAACCTGCACAAGGAGCGCGACGTCAACCGCGCCAAGGCCCAGGTCCAGGTCGACCTCATGCTGTTCGACGTGCTGGTCGCCGACGGCGACGACGTCACCGCCCGCCCCTACACCGAGCGGCGCGAGCTCCTGGAGTCCCTGGTCACGCCGAGCGCGCCCGTCCACCTCCCGCCCGCGTTCGACGGCGACCTGGAGGCCGCGCTCCGCACGTCCCGCACCCTCCGGCTGGAGGGCGTGGTCGCCAAGCGCCGCACCTCCACCTACGCCGGACGGCGCTCGCGCGAGTGGCTCAAGATCAAGCACCAGGTCATGCAGGAGGTGGTGATCGTGGGCTGGCGGCCGGGCCGCGCGGACCCGTCGGTGATGGGTTCGCTGCTGATGGCGGTGCCGGACGCGGACGGCGACGACTCCGGTCTGCGGTACGTGGGCCGGGTCGGCACGGGCTTCTCCGAGCGGGAGCGCCGCGAGATCACCGCGCGGCTGCGGGGCATGGAGCGCAAGACGCCGGGCGTGTCCGGCGTGCCCGCGGAGGACGCGTCGGACGCCCGCTGGGTCACGCCCAGCCTGGTGGGCGAGGTGACGTACGCGGACTGGGCCGAGGGTCCGGACGGCGCCTCGGGCGAGCGCCGCATGCGGCACTCGGTGTGGCGGGGCTGGCGCCCGGAGAAGTCGCCGGCGGACGTGGTTGTCGAGGCCGCCGATCATGCGTGACGCCGCAGCCGAACGAGTGCCGGTGTCGCGAAGTGCGCATCTACCCAGCCATTGGGCCCGAAACCAGGCCGTTTCCGGGCGCAATGGCCGGGTAGAAGCGCACCTTGGTCGGACGGCACGGCGCTTGGCACACTATTACTGTGTGGTGGATGCGGGGTGTGCCCCGGCCCACTCGGCGTGCGCGGAATACCCGCGTCGGCCAGGCCCGTTGTCGCCTGCATGCGAGCCATCACCTATGCACAGTTCGGCAGCGCGGACGTCCTGGAGCTCACCGAGCAGCCCGACCCGCACATCGGCCCCGACACCGTCGTCGTGCGCGTGCGGGCGGCGTCGGTCAACCCCGTCGACTGGAAGATCCGCCAGGGGTACCTGCAGGGCCTGATCGACACAGAGCTGCCGGCGATCCCGGGCTGGGACGTCGCGGGCGTCGTCGAGCAGGTGGGCCTGGACACCCCGGAGTACCAGGTGGGCGACGAGGTGTACGGCTACGTGCGCAAGGACACCGTGCACGGCGGCACGTTCGCCGAGCTGGTCGCCGCGCCCGTGCGCACCCTGGCGCGCAAGCCGGCGTCGCTGAGCTTCGAGGAGGCGGCCGCCGTGCCGCTCGCGGGCCTCACCGCCTACCAGGCGATCCAGCGGGCCGAGGTCAAGGACGGCCAGACCGTGCTGGTGCACGCCGCGGCCGGCGGCGTCGGCGCGTTCGCGGTGCAGATCGCGCGGGCCCTGGGTGCCCGCGTCATCGGCACGGCGAGCGAGCGGAACCACGAGTTCCTGCGCGGCCTCGGCGCCGAGCCCGTGACCTACGGCGACGGCCTGGCCGACCGCGTGCGCGCGCTGGCACCCGAGGGCGTCGACGTCGTCCTGGACTTCGTGGGTGGCGGCACGGTCGCCGCCAGCACCGAGCTCCTGAACGACGGCGGCACCATCGCCTCGATCACGGACGCCACCGCCCGCTCCGAGCACGGCGGGCACTACGTGTGGGTGCGTCCGTCGACCGCCGACCTCGACGCGCTCACCGAGCTGTTCGACGCCGGCAAGCTGTCCGTCGAGGTGGCGCAGGTCTTCGACCTCGCCGACGCCGCGGACGCGCACCGGCTCAACGAGTCCGGCCACACCCGCGGCAAGGTCGTGGTCCGGGTCTGACGCCGCGGCTGCCGCGCGGGGCCGGGCTGAGCTGGGCCGGGCTGTGCGCGGCACCGCGTCCAGCCGCGGCCGGCGTGGGCCCGCGCGGGGCTCAGCCGTAGACCGGTGGGTAGCCGATCGCGCCGCGCAGCGTCGCGTCGGCCGGGTCGTACGCCGGAAGCAGGTGGACCTGGCCCGCCTCTGGCGGGGCCCAGTCCGGCAGCTGCATCTCGATCCCGTGGTCGCGGGAGGCGACGAACCCGAGCGGCCCGTAATACGCCGGGCTTCCCTCCAGCACGACGAACGGCTCGCCCGCCTGCTCGGCACCCGCGAGCGCGGCCCGGACCAGCGCCGATCCGATGCCGCGCCGCTGGTGCTCCGGCAGGACGCCGAGCGGGGTGAGCATCGCGACCTCGCGCTCGCCGGCCTCGCTCGTGACGGTGCAGCCGGTGATCATGACGTGGCCGACCACCTCGCCGTCGGACACCGCCACCAGCGACGTCGCCGGGCGGTAGATCCAGGACTCGCGGATGCGGTCGACGCCGTCGGCGACCCGGTCCTCGTTGAACGCCGCGACCTGCACCGTCCGGATCGCGGGGAAGTCCTCCGGCGTCTCGGGCCGGATCAGCCAGTCGCTCATGCGTCGGCGGGCTCGGCCGCCGCGGCCTGTGCGGCCGCGTGTTCCGCCGCCTTCTCGCCCGCCGCGACCTCTTCCCGCGAGCGCAGCACGCAGAACTCGTTGCCCTCCGGGTCGGCGAAGGTCACCCAGCCCGAGCCAGGCCCGTAGATCCCCCGGTGGTCGGCGACAACGGTCGCGCCGTGCGCCTTGACCCGCTCGATCTCGGCGTCCCGCAGGTCCGCGCGCGGGCGCAGGTCGAGGTGCACCCGGTTCTTGACCGACTTGGCCTCCGGCACCTCGATGAACAGGACGTTGACCCCCTTGCCGTCCGGGTCGACGATCACGCACTCCTCGTGACCGGGCAGGTTCGGGTCGCCGGGCACGTCCTGGTAGCCGAGCACCGGTTTCCACCACTCGGAGAGCGAGTAGGGGTCGGACGAGTCCACGGTCACGTGCGAGATGAAAGAAGCCATGCCCGGGACCCTGACACACGAGCCCACCCTCGCCCAACGCAATAAGCGGGCTGCGGGTGGCCACGCTCCCCGCGGCCGACACCCTCACCGAGCTCCCTCCGCACCGCCAGTCTGCGTGCCGAGTCAGGGAGGTGGTCCGACCGAGCGACTGACTCGCCGCCCCTGGAGGGGCGAGTCAGGGAGGTGGTCCGCCGTCAGCTCGGGGACGAGCGGCCGTGGCGCCAGTAGCCCACGAAGTCGACGTGCGCCTTGGGCACTCCGCGCTCGCCCACCAGGTGCCGGCGCGCACCCGTGGCCAGCGCCGACTCGCCGATCGTGAACGCGTACACGTCGCCGGTGTGCCCGGTGAGGTCCAGGGCGCACAGCTCCGCGAGCGCCGCCTGTCCCGGGACGGCGTGCGGGTCGGCGTCGGACCGCACCGCCCAGCGCACCTCGACGCCGGCCGGGGCGCGGAACTCCTGGGTGTCCGCGGCCGTGGGTACCTCGACGACGGCGAGGCCGCGCGCGTCGTCGGGCAGGGACTCGCAGATGCCCGCGACGGCGGGCAGGCCGGACTCGTCAGCGACGAGGAGCGTCCAGTCGTGGTCGTGCCGCGGGTTGTAGGCGACGCCCTGGTCGAGCAGGCCGACGCGCAGGCCCTGCTCGGCGGCCTGGGCGAAGCCGGCCCCCGGGCCGGCTGTGTGTCCGGCAGCATGTCCGTCGACGTGCCCGCCGTCGTGCCCCGCTGAGCCGTCCGAGGCGTCGTCGCCCGCGTGCAGCACGAAGTCGACGTCGATCTCGTTCAGGTCGGGGCGCGCCGCGCGGACGGTGTAGTTGCGCACCCACGGCCGGCGGGCCTTGGGCGTGGTGAGGTACTCGGCGTACCAGAGCCCGGAGGTGCGCGTGGGCAGGCGCAGCATGTCCTGGCCGGCGCGCGGCAGGAAGAGGCGGAACCACTGGTCGTAGCCGGCGGGCGTGAACCGGTCGAGCTCGTCGCCGCCGAGGGTCACGCGCATCATGTTCGGCGAGACCTGCTTGGTGCTGACGACCTCGGCCATCACGACGTGCGGGTCGACGGCCTTGCGCCCCTTGAATGCCATGTACTGAGGTTAGGCATACCTAACTGGTTTTGACCAGGTTTGCGTCGGGATCTACTCCACGCACGTTCCGGATCCCGACGAAGGACAGCAGTCCGCCCAGCACGAGCAGGCCCGCCGTCACCAGCAGCGCCCGGTGGAACGACGCGACGTCGAGCACGCCGCCCGTGATGATCCCCGCGAACGCCACGGTCACCAGGCCCGCGACCCGCGCCACGGCGTTGTTCACGGCGGAGCCGATGCCGGCGTCGTGCGTCGGCACGGCGCCCAGGATCGCGGCCGTGAGCGGCGCCACCGTGATCGAGAGGCCCAGCCCGAACACGAGCTGTCCCGGGAGGACCTGCGTGAGGTAGTTGGCGGACTCGTCCATCGAGAGCATCAGCAGGTAGCCGACGCCGGCCACGATCGGGCCCACGGTCATGAACAGCCGCGGCCCGTACCGGCCGGCGAGCGTGCCGAACCAGGCCGACAGCGCGATCATCGCGAGCGTCGTCGGCAGCTGCGCCACCCCGGACGCGGTGGCGGAGTACCCCGCGACCTGCTGCAGGAACAGGGTGAGCACGAAGCCGCCCAGCGACAGCGCACCGTAGATCGCCGTGGTGGCCAGGTTGCCCCAGGCGAAGTTGCGCGCCTGGAACAGGCGCAGCGGCAGCATCGGGTCCGCCGCCCGCCGCTGGTAGAGCACGAACGCCACCAGCATCACGGCGCCGCCGATGATCGAGACGAGGATGACAGCCGACGTCCAGCCGAGCCGCGCCCCCTCGATCAGCCCGAACACCACGCCCGCGAGGCCGAGCGCCGCCAGCAACGCACCGGGCACGTCGATGTGCCGGCCGGGCTCGCCCTCGGCTGCGGGGACGCCGCGCAGGAGCCAGAGCGTCACGGCGATGACGGGCACGTTGATCCAGAACACCCAGCGCCAGGACGCGAAGTCGACCAGCATGCCGCCCACGAACGGGCCGACGATCATCGCGCCCGTGGTCAGCGCGGTCCACCGGCCGATCGCGCGGGACTGCGCCTCGCCGCTGAACGTCGCGATGATCAGCGCCAGGGAGCTCGGCACCAGCAGGGCGCCGGCCACCCCCTGGAGGGCGCGCGCGAGGACGAGGAAGGGCCCGGTCGGCGCGACGGCGCACAGGATGGACGCGAGGGCGAACCCCACGAGCCCGGCCGCGAGCACGCGGCGCCGGCCGTAGACGTCGGAGATCGAGCCGGCCACCAGCATCAGCGCACCGAGCGTGATCAGGTACGCGTCCACGACCCACTGCTGCAGCGGCAGCGCCTCCATGCCGGGACCCGCGAGCTCGTGGGCGATCGCCGGCAGGGCGACGCTCACCACCGTGCCGTCGAGGAACGACACGAAGGAGCCGAGGACGGCGACGACGAGGACTCGTCTCTGGAGGGTGGTCACGGGCTCACGCTATGCCCGGCCACCGACATCCGCCCCGACCGTCGCCAGGATTTCGCCCGGGGCAGCGCCCGCTGTCGTGTCCCGGGCACGCCCGAACATCCGGCACGATCGCCCCATGGACCTGACGATCCGCCCCGCGACCCCCGACGACGCCGCGGCGTGCGCCGACATCTACGCCTACTACGTGCGCGAGACCCACATCAGCTTCGAGTCCGAGCCGCCGGACGCCGAGGAGATGGCGCGGCGCATCGCGAGCTACTCGGCCGGCCACGCGTGGCTCGTCGCCCTGGAGGCGGGCACGTCCGACGTCGTCGGCTTCGCGTACGCGGCGCCCTACTCGCCGCGCGAGGCCTACCGCTGGTCGGCCGAGACCAGCGTCTACCTCCAGCAGGGCCGACGCCGGACGGGCGCGGGCCGCGCGCTGTACGAGGCGCTCTTCGACCGGCTTGCCGCGCGCGGCTTCCGCCGGCTGGTGGCGGGCCTGGCCCTGCCGAACGAGCCCAGCCTGGGCCTGCACACCGCCCTCGGGTTCGAGGTGGTCGGCACGTTCCACCAGATCGGCTGGAAGCACGGCCGGTGGCACGACGTCGTGCGGCTGCAGAAGGACCTGGCGCCCGCGCTCGGGGACGCGCCGCCCGCCGGCGAGCCCGGCTGATCTACCCGCTCGGCGGGTCGCCGTCAATTCAGTGTTGCGATCATCCTGCCCGCGCGGAACACGAAAGGATCCGTGCATGGACAGCATCGTCCGCGTCGCGACTCCCGACGACGCCGCAGCCTGCGCCGCCATCTACGCCCCCTTCGTCGCCGACTCGGCGGCGACGTTCGAGACCCGCCCGCCGGACGCCCGCGAGATGACGCGCCGCATCGAGCGCTTCTTCGGCCGCGAGACGTGGCTGGTGCTGGAGTCGCACGGCACGGTCGTGGGCTTCGCCTACGCCAAGCCGTTCGCGGACCGCCCGACGTTCCGCTGGACGCTCGAGACCAACGTCTACGTCGCGACCGAGCACCAGCGCGTGGGCGGCGGCCGCGCCCTGTACGAGGCGCTCCTGGCGCGGCTCGCGCGCCGCGGCTACCACCGCGTCGTCGCCAGCATCGTGCTGCCGAACGACCCCGCGATCGCGCTGCACGAGGCGGTCGGGTTCCAGCGCGCGGGCTCGTTCGAGAAGATCGGCTGGAAGCTGGGCGCCTGGCGCGACGCCGTCCTGTTCCAGCGCGACCTCGTGGCCGACGATGGCCTCGCGCCCGGCAACCGCACGGCCGACGCCGAGCTGCAGGGCCTGCTCACGCCGGAACCGCTGGAGGTCACGCGCACGCCGCTGCTGCGCCCGCACCCGGCGGAGGACCAGGTCGCCTACTTCGGCGACTAGGTCAATCGGGCCGACTTTTGGCTCGCCCCTCACCTCACCCGTTGCCTAGGGTCGCCTGCATGACCCTCACCGTGCGCCGGATCGAGTACGCCGACCAGCCCGACTACACCCGGCTGGGCGGCGAGGCGTTCGGCGCGCCCGCCGGGGGCCGCGCGGTCCCGACGGCCGAGGAGTGGGCGGCCTCGGGCTTCCGGGAGTGGGGCGCGTTCGACGGCGACGGGCTGGCCGCCCGCCTGCGGGTCTACGGGTTCACGTCGTGGTTCCACGGCGCCCGCGTGCCGACGGCGGGCGTGGCAGGGGTCGCCGTCGAGCCCGAGCGGCGCGGTTCGGGGCATCTCGCGCGCCTGTTCGGCGCCGCGCTCGACGAGGCCCGCGAGCAGGGCGACGTCCTGTCCACGCTCTTCCCGTCCGCGCCGGGCATCTACCGCGGCCTGGGCTACGAGGTGGTCGGCTCGTTCGACGACGTCGACGTGCCGCTGCAGAACCTGAACCGGGTGCCGGCGCCCGCCGGCGTGCTGACCCGCCGGGCGACGACGGCCGACTTCGACGCCGTCGTCGCCGTGCACCGGCGCTGGGCCGCGGCGCAGAACGGGCCGGTCTCGCGGGCGGAGAAGCCGTTCTGGACGCCGCCGGAGAAGTTCTTCGCCGACTACACGGGTGTCACGCTGGCTCTCGACGCCGCGGGCGAGGTGGTCGGCTTCGCGAGCTGGACGCGCGGCGAGGGCTACACGCCGGCCACCACGGTGATGGAGATCGACGACCTCATCGCCCTGACGCCGGACGCCGCCCGAGCCCTGTGGCGCACCCTCGGCAGCTTCTCGACGGTGGTCGGCACGGTGCGTGTCGCGACGTCGGGCCTGGATCCGGCGTGGCTGGTGCTGCCCGACCTGGCCACGACCGTCCACTCCGCCCACCCCTACATGCTGCGTGTCCTGGACGTGGCCGGTGCGCTCGGCGGGCTCGCGACGCCGCTGGAGGGTGCGCGGGTGCCGTTCGCCGTCCGGGGCGCGGAGGATCTCGCGGGGGCGTGGACGCTCACGGTGTCCGACGGCGTCACGCACGTGGAGCGCGACGCCGTCGCCCTCGACGACGCGCACCACGAGCGGCCGGTGCTCAGCCCGAACGGCCTGGCGCTGCTGTACGCGGGCGCGCAGTCGGCGGCGAACCTGCGGATCGCGGGCCACCTCACCGGCCCGGCGGACCACGACGCCGTCCTCACGTCGCTGTTCGCCGGCCGCCAGCTCCACGTCCGCGACTACTTCTGACCCCTGCCCGCCGTCGCCGTCGGGGCCGCGTCAGGGGCGGCGGATAATCGGCGGGTGGATATTCCTGTCGGCTGGTCCGTCGTACTCATCGTCACCGCGCTGTGGAACCTGCTCATCTGGCCGCGGTTCTGGCAGCGCATCGTCGCCGACCCCCGCTCGCGCGACGCCGACGGCCGGGCAACGAAGTTCCTCACCGTGCACAGCGTGCTGATCGGGGTCTCGCTCGCCCTGGCCCTGGCGGTCGGCGTGCTCGGCGTGCTCACCCTGTTCTGACAGCGGGTCTCGGCACCCTCACCGGCGGTATTCGGTTGGCACCATACCTGGAGGTAGGTATGGTGCAGCCATGAGCAGCAGCACATCCGCACGTGAGCGGCTCGTCGGCGCCGCGCAGGACCTCTTCGCCGCCCAGGGGGTCGGGCCCACGAGCCCGCGCGCCGTGCTGGCGGCGTCCGGCGTCGGGCAGGGCAGCCTGTACCACCACTTCCCCACCAAGCACGACCTCGCCGTGACCGCCGTCGGCGCCACCGTGGACGACGCGCTGACGCGCGCGATGCGCACGCTCGGCGGCGACTCCCCCGCCGTCGAACGCCTCGTCGCCTACCTCGAACGGCCGCGCGAGGCGCTGGCCGGCTGCAAGATCGGCCGCCTCACCGCCGACCAGGCGGTGATGGACGACGACGGCCTGCACGACGTGGTGACCGCCTACTTCGTGCGGCTGCTCGGCGCCGTGACCCAGATCTTCCGCGAGACCGGGCTGCCCGACGACGTCGCCCGCGACCGCGCGCACGCCGCCCTCGCGATCATCCAGGGCGGGTACGTCCTGGCCCGGGCCACGCGGGATCCCGGCGCGCTCGACGCCGCGGTGCGCGGCTTCGTCGGCCTGCTGACGCAGGACCCGCCGAACCGGGACCGGACGAACCAGGACCCGCCGAACCAGGACCAGCCCACCCCGGGCCGGCCCACCCCGAAGGAGAACCCGTGACGTTCCGCGAGCGCCTGCGCGCGCTGCCCACCTTTGCCCGGCCCGGGCTGCCGGTCTTCGACACCGCGGCCGCACCGCCCACCCCGCACGAGCTGTTCGTGACGTGGGTCGAGCAGGCGATCGACGGCGGCCTGCTGGCCCCGCAGGCGGCCACGCTGTCGACGGCGGACGCCGCGGGGCGGGTGCACGCCCGCACGCTGGTGCTCAAGGACGTGACGGCGGACGGGTGGTGGTTCGCGTCGCAGTCCACGGGCCCCAAGGGGCGTGACCTGGCGGCGAACCCGAACGCGGCGCTGACGTTCTTCTGGCCGGAGCTGGGGCGCCAGGTCAAGGTGACGGGCACGGCGGCGTCGGCCGGGGCGGAGGCGAGCCGGGCGGACTTCCTCGCGCGGCCGGACCTCTCGCGCGCCGCGGGGCTGGTGAACCACCAGAGCGAGCCGCTGGGCTCGCAGGAGGAGTACGGGGAGGCGTTCGCCGAGGCGCTGCGCACCGTCACCGCCGACCCGGCACTGGCCGCGCCGGACTGGACCGCGTACGTCCTCGCGCCGTCGGAGGTCGAGTTCTGGCAGGCGCCGGACGACGGCCCGCACACGCGGCTGCTGTACCGGGCGACGGCCGAAGGCTGGTCGACCGGCCTGCTCTGGCCCTGACCCCATCCCTCCCCCGTGTCAGACGTACAGGCTCCTCGGGTGACCTGTGCGTCTGACACGCCCGAGCGACCCCCGACGAAGGGACACCCCATGAGCACCACCTCGACCGCCGCGCCCACCACCGACCTCATCGCCCACGCCCGTGCCGATGCGGCAGCGGGGCTGGACGATCTCCTGTCCGCCGTCGGCCGGCTGACCGCCGACGACCTCGCCGGGCCGTCGACCCTGGACGGCTGGACCCGCGGGCACGTGCTGGCGCACGTCGCGGGCCTGGCCACGGCGATGCTCGGGCAGGCGCGGGCCGCCGAGCGCGGCGAGGTCGTGCCCGTCTACACCAGCCCGGAGGCCCGCGCCGCCGGCATCGAGGCGGGCGCCGCGCGCACGGTCGCCGAGCACCTGACGGTCCTCGGCGAGCTGCGCGACAACCTGGCCGAGGCCTGGCCGCAGCCGGGCTCGCCGCTGTGGGACGCCCCGAGCGGGTACCGCGGCGGGCCGCTGTCGGGCTGCCTGCTCGCCTGGTGGCGCGAGGTGCGCATCCACTCGGTCGACGCCCTGGCCGGCACCGCGCAGGAGGTCGGGTACGAGACGTGGGACGACGCGCTGATCGCCCACCTCCGCGAGTTCCTCGCGGTCCGGCTGCCCGACGGCGTGTCCGTGGACGACGTCGCGGGCGACCCGCGCGACGTCACCGCCTGGCTGGCCGGACGCGTCCCGGCGACGCCGCTGCCGGGCGACCTGCCCGAGCTCGGCCCCTGGCCCTCGGCGATCCCGGCCCGCTGAGCGAGAGCGACGTGTCAGCCGCTCAGGTCACCCGGTGACCTGAGCGTCTGACCCGTGCGGAGGGGCTCACGAGTTGTCGCCCACCGCGGCCGCGAAGCTGACCCCCGTGAGCCGTTCGGACGCCGCCCAGACGCGCGCGGCCTCCTCGGCGCTGCGCAGCGGCGCGTACATCGCCTGCTCGGCGGGCCTGCCGCCGAGGTTGCCGGGGCCGCTCGGCCCGTAGAGGGCGCCGGGCTTGGCCGCGGGATCGGTCGCGGCCAGGAGGGCCGGCAGCTTCGCGGTCTCGACGGTGCCGACCAGGATGCCGCGGGCCGAGAGCGCGCGGATCAGCCGGACGGCGGGGGTGTCGGTGCTCCGGCCGAGCTCGGGACGCGCGGCCAGCAGGCTGGTGGGCGCGACGCCGGGGTGGGAGAGGTTGCTGGTGATGCCCCAGCCGTTGGCCCGGCTGCGGCGCTCCAGCTCCAGGCCGAAGAGCCCGAACGCGATCTTGGACTGGGCGTAGGCGCGCATGCCGTCGTACGAGCGCTCCCAGTTCAGGTCGTCCCAGTTGATGCTGCCGCGCCGGGCCGCGACGCTGACCTGCGAGGTGACGCGCGCGCCGCCGTCGCGCAGCAGCGGCAGCAGATGGCCGACCAGCGCGAAGTGGCCCAGGTGGTTGGTGCCCGTCTGCAGCTCGAACCCGTCGGCGGTGGTCTGGCGGCTCGGCGGCCGCATGACGCCCGCGTTGTTGATCATCAGGTGGATCGGCCGGCCCTCCTCGCGCAGCGTGTCACCCAGGGCCGCCACGGACTCCAGCGAGGACAGGTCGAGCGTGCGCAGCACGAGCCGCGCGTCGGGCACCGTGCGCCGGATCGTGGCGACCGCCGCCTCGCCCTTGCGCGGGTTGCGCACGGGCAGGACCACCTCCGCACCGGCCGCGGCCAGCCGGGTCGCCATGCCCAGCCCCATCCCGTCGCTCGCTCCGGTGACCAGCGCGCGCTTCCCGGCCAGGCTCGGCACGGTGATGTCGATCGGTGTGCGTGACATGGGCACGTCTCCCTCGGGTTGGTCGAGATCAGCTCGTCGAGACCAGCTCGTCGAGATCGGTTCGTCGTCGGCCTCGATCCTGGGCGGACGACGCGGACCTATCCAGGGCCTGCCGATCACAGGCTCGCCAGGTCACGGGTCCCCCGCGTACGGGGGGATCGGCGGGCCGTGGCTCCGCCGTCGGGCACACGGTAGAAAGACCAGGGGTACAAAGAAGCGGTACTCGAGACAGGGGAAGCCGTGATCGATCGCACCGGGCTGGCGGAGTTCCTGCGCCGACGCCGCGAGCTGCTGCAGCCGGAGGACGTCGGGATGCCGCGGGGGCAGCGCCGCCGCACCAGCGGGCTGCGGCGGGAGGAGGTCGCCGTGCTGTGCAACATGTCGACCGACTACTACTCCCGGCTGGAGCGCGAGCGCGGGCCGCACCCGTCCGAGCAGATGATCGCGTCGATCGCGCAGGGCCTGCACCTGTCGCTGGACGAGCGCGACCACCTGTTCCGGCTGGCCGGACACCACCCGCCGGTGCGCGGCACCACCAGCGAGCACATCAGCCCCGGGCTGCTGCGCATCCTCGACCGGCTCGACGACACCCCCGCGGAGATCGTCACGGAGCTCGGCGAGACCCTGCGGCAGACGCCGATGGGCGTGGCCCTGACCAGGGACACGACCGGTTACACCGGGCCGGAGCGCAGCATCGGCTTCCGCTGGTTCACCGACCCGGCCACCCGGGCGCTCTACGCGCCGCAGGAGCACCCGTTCCTGACGCGGATGTTCGCCTCGGGCCTGCGCGAGATCGCGACCGTCCGCGGTCCGGGCTCCCGGGCCGCGCGGTACGCCGAGATCCTTCTGGAGCGCAGCGCGGAGTTCCGCGAGGTCTGGGCGGCCCACGAGATCGGCGTGCGCCCGCACGAGGTGAAGCACTTCGTGCACCCGGAGGTCGGGGCGCTGGAGCTGACGTGCCAGTCCCTCCTCGACCCGGACCAGTCGCACCGGCTGCTCGTCTACACGGCCCTGCCCGGCAGCGAGAGCCACGAGAAGCTGCGGCTGCTGTCGGTGCTCGGGCCGCAGACGGTCCGCTGACGCGCGCCGAGCGGGCGGCGCCGTCCCCCGGGCGCGCCGTGCCCATACCGTGAGCGAGGTCACGGTACACATCACGTGATTCATGCCACAGCGCTCGTTCCGCTTTTCACAAGCGCGCTATCTTTCTGAGCGTGACTTCTTACCTCCAGACAGCCCCGCGTCCCTCCGAAGAGGTCGACGTCGCGCTGATCGGCGGAGGGATCATGAGTGCCACCCTTGGCGCGCTGCTCACGATCCTTGAGCCGACCTGGCGTGTCGGGATCTACGAGCGCCTCGACGAGGTCGCGCTCGAGTCGTCGAACCCGTGGAACAACGCGGGCACCGGCCACTCCGCGCTCTGCGAGCTGAACTACACGCCGGAGCGCAAGGACGGCTCCGTCGACATCTCCAAGGCGGTGAAGATCAACGAGCAGTTCCACACCTCGCGCGAGTTCTGGAACCACCTGCTCACCGCCGGTCTGATGGAGGGCACCGACTTCATCAACGTCACGCCGCACATGACGTTCGTGCGCGGCGCCGACAACGTGGACTTCCTGCGCCGGCGCTACGAGGCGCTCAGCGTCCACCCGCTGTTCAGCGACATGGAGTTCAGCACCGACCCCGCCGTGATCGGCTCGTGGGCCCCGCTGATGACCCTGGACCGCGACGCCGACGAGCCCATCGCGGCCACGCGCGCCGCCGCGGGCACCGACGTCGACTTCGGGTCGCTCACCAAGAAGCTGATCGGCTTCGCCACCGCGCACAACACCGAGCTGCACGTGAACCACGAGGTGCGCGGGCTCAAGAAGCTGCGGGACGGCCGCTGGCGCCTGACCCTGAACGACCGCTCCTGGAACGCCGGCACCCGGCGCCGCACCGTCACCGCGAAGTTCGTCTTCGTCGGCGCCGGCGGTGGCGCGCTGCCGCTGCTGCAGGCCTCGGGCATCAAGGAGGCTCGCGGTTACGGCGGCTTCCCGATCTCGGGCGAGTTCCTGCGCACCGCCAACCCCGAGCTCGTCGCCCAGCACAACGCGAAGGTCTACGGCAAGGCCGACGTCGGCGCCCCGCCGATGTCCGTGCCCCACCTGGACACGCGCATCGTGGACGGCAAGAGCTACCTCATGTTCGGCCCCTACGCCGGGTTCAGCCCCAAGTACCTCAAGAAGGGCAAGTACCTGGGCCTGATCACGTCGCTGCGCGTGCACAACGTGTTCTCGATGCTCGGCGCCGGCGTGAAGAACCTCGACCTCACCGGCTACCTCGTCGGCCAGGTCGCCGCCGCGCCGGAGACCAAGTTCCACGAGCTGCAGCGGTTCATGCCGACGGCGCAGCCCGCCGACTGGGAGAAGATCACCGCCGGTCAGCGCGTCCAGGTCATCAAGTGGGTCAAGGGCAAGGGCGGCGTGCTGGAGTTCGGCACCGAGGTCGTCGCGGCCCAGGACGGCACCATCGCCGGCCTGCTGGGCGCCTCTCCGGGCGCCTCGACCGCCGTCGCCGCCATGACCGGCCTCCTGGAGCGCTGCTTCCCGGCGAAGTACGCCGAGTGGAAGCCGCAGCTCACCTCGATGATGCCGAGCCTCGGCGGCGGCGTGGACTACGACGCCACCCAGCTCGCCCAGGCGGAAAAGGTCCCGGCAGGCGCCTGACGCCGCTCCGGCCGGCCCGGCGTCAAGATCGAGCGCGGGGGTGGTTGCACTCTGAGTCCGTAGAGTGCAACTACCCCCGCGTTCGTTTGCGTGCGCGTCAGCGCCGGTCAGCCGCCCAGTTGGCCCGGCGGGAGCTCGCGGAGGCGCGCCAGCGGCGAGACCAGCACGCTCCACGCGGCGAGGCAGTGCACCCCCGCCATGAGCAGGATCGTCTCGCGGACCCCGAGCACCCCGCCGAGCCAGCCCGCGGCGATCCCGGCCACCGGCATCGTGCCGAAGTTGACCACCTGCATCACCGTCATCACGCGTCCGCGCAGCCCGGCGGGCACGTAGCGCAGCCGCCACGCGTTGCGGATCACGTTGCCCGCGACCACGCACAGGCCGACCAGGAACCCGCCGGCGCCACTGATCGCCGCACCCCACCCCGGCAGGCCCGCGCCCACCAGCAGGGCCGTGGGTCCGGAGACCACGAGCAGGACGGTGGAGGCCCGACCGCTGCCGAGGCGCGCGCTCAGGAACGGGGCGACGACGGCGCCGAGCACCCCGCCGGCCCCCGCGAGCGCCAGCACCGCGCCGACCCCTGACTCCGTGAGCCCGAGATCGCGCACCAGGAACAGCACCAGGAGCGCGCCGTAACCGGTGAGCCCGAAGTTCGACGCGCCGCCCATGCCCACGAACCACGGGAGGTAGCGGTCGCGGCGGACCAGGTCGACGCCCTCCCGGATGCGCGCCACCAGCGGTTCGGCCGGGCCGGACGGCGGGGCGACGGCGCGCGCCGGCCGGATGCGCCACAGGCACACCGCCGACCAGAGGAACGTCGCCGCGTCGAGCGCGAGCCCGAGCGCCGCCGTCAGCCACTGCGCCAGCAGCCCGCCGAGGCCGGGACCCGCCACGTTCGCCGCGGACTCGGTGCCGAAGAGGCGCGCGTTCGCCGCCTCGAGCTGGCCGGCGGGCACCACCTCGGGCAGGAACACCTGGTAGGCCGTGCGGAAGAACACGGTGCAGACGCCGCCCGCCAGGGCGACCACCGCGATCTGGGTCAGGGTGAGGATCCCGAGCGCGAACGCCACGGGCACGCTCGCGAGCGAGACCGCGGCGGCCACGTTCGCGGCGATCATCACCGGCCGCGCCGGGAGCTGGTCGACCCAGGCGCCCACCGGCAGCCCGATGACGAGCCAGGGCAGCCAGGCCGCCGCGGTGATCAGGCCCATCCAGGCCGGCCCGGCGTCGAGCTGCGTCACCGCGAGCAGCGGCAGGAGGGCGCTGGTCGTCGCGTTGCCCACGACGCTCACGCCCTCCCCCAGCCAGAGCAGGCCGAAGGCCCGGTTGCGGGACAGGGGCGCTGGCTCGACAGCGGGCACGACGGAGGTCATGCCGGTAGGGTATATCTACAACGAGTCTTGTACAACGGGTCTTGCAGGTTAGGGGCGGGACGGGAACGCCCGCGCGAAGAGGAACACGTGCTCGGCCTGCTCGTCGGGCGCCGCCGCCCTCCCCCGCTCCTTCCAGCGCCCCACCACCTGGTTGATCTCGTCGCTCAGCTGCTGCAGCTCGTCGGGGGTCAGGCGCAGCCAGCTGTCGGTGGAGAGCTCGGCCCTGCTCCACGCGTCGTCCTGCTCGGAGCGCTCCAGCCAGGTGCGGGCGCGCTCGACCTGACGCGCCAGCATGAACTCCTCGGCAGCCACCGCCTGACGCTGGCTCTCCGCGTCCGGAGGCAGGGTCGACCGGCCCCAGGTGATGGATCGCGCCGCCCGGCGCCACCAGCGTTCGCGCCGGTCGCGCGCGAGCTCCGGCGCCTCCTCGACGAGCGCGGCGGAGGCCAGCACCTTCATGTGGTGGCTGATGCTCCCGACGGCCAGCCCCGTCCGCTCGGCGAGCACCGACGCCGTGGCCGGCCCCTCGGCCGTCAGCGAGTCGAGCAGGCGCGAGCGCGCCGGGTTGGCGAGGGCCGCGACCGCCTTGGCCTCGGTGAGCGTGCGGACGTCGTCGGTTGCCATGCAGGCAGGGTAGGACGGCGCCGCCGACGCCGTCGCCCCCGGGGCACCCGGCCCGGCCAGCCGGCAAGTTGAGTGCTGGGTATTTGTGGCTTGGAACCGGTTCCAAGC
>NZ_JBHWZO010000015.1:0-42693 GCF_042728455.1 Promicromonospora sp. NPDC060204 | reverse complement strand
GGATGGTTCCCGCCCACGGGCTTCGTGCTACCGGGTTCGTGCTACCGGCTGAGCGCGCGCCGGGCCCTGCGGCGTCCGGCCCGCACGATCCGGCGGAAGGTGGCCAGCGACCCGTTCTTGCCCGGGACCGCCTGCACGGCCGCGCGGGTGCGCTGCCCGGCGACCGCGCCGGCCGCCTGCCCCCGCGCCGCGGCCTGCGCGTCGTGGGCCTCCTCGGCCAGCCGGCGCCGCTCGAAGTCGGCGTCGTAGCAGGCCTGCGCGAGGCTGAGCTCCCGCTCGCGGTAGGGCACGAGGTCGGCGTCGACCTGCTCCCCGGTGAGGCGCTCGTAGATGACCGAGAGGTTGTGCCGGGTCGTGTCGACGAACCGCTGCTGGGTGGCCGCGAGCTCCGCGCGCAGCACCGCGCGCTTCTGGTCGGCCGCGTCGATCCGCGCGAACGCGTCGGTCGCGAAGTCGCTCCGCCACGGGTCGACCAGGAACTCGGGATGGCCGATCTCGTGGGCGAAGTACTTGATCTTGTTGTTGGTGCCCAGCGAGAGCGGGATGTTGTTCAGGCCGAACGGGATCATCTGCGAGTGACCGCGCGCCCCGAGCACCAGCGGCAGGTGCGCGTAGGTGCGGACGCCCTCGAACAGCACGCGGGTGCTCCCGAACAGCCGGTGCCCCACCAGCCCGAGCTCGGCGCCGTACTCCTGGAAGAACTTCATGTCCGTGCGCTTGTGGCCCAGGAACTCGACGGCCCACCCGTCCTCCTGGAGCGCCAGGACGAGGTCGCGCAGCCGCGGGAAGATCGCTTCGGGCTCCAGACCCGAGCTCACGTGCGCCGCCTCGAGGCCCACCTGGATGCCGATCCGCCGCGCGTCCTCGTCAGGAGGCTCGCTCGCGATGCGCGGCAGCAGCACGCGCGCGATCGTCGTCGGGCACGGCTGCAGGGTGAGCTGCGGGGCGTCCTCCGGCGCCTCCAGCCAGTCGCGCATGTCCTCGACGGCGCCGGTCGAGCGCAGGCCGAAGAAGACGCTCTGCGCCATCGTCCGGTTGACGTGCCTGCGGAACACCTCGTTGTACCGCTCCGGGTCGAACGGGGCCGGGTTGCCCGCGCCGAACACGATGATCGGCTTCCTCAGCCGCGCCAGCAGCTCCGTGGTGATGTTCCACTGCCAGCCCGAGGCGGGTGTGGCGTTGGTGCGCCGCGGGAAGATGCCCCCGCCGCCGATGACCACGCCGTCGAAGTGCTCGTTGATGTCGTCCACGAACGCGGTGGTCGCCCGCTCGCGGAACGGGCTGCTGCTCGTGAGCTCGAACTGCTCACCGCCGCCCCAGGAGTTGAAGGTCTGGCGGACGAGCTCGAAGAGGAGCTGGTCGCCGTAGCTGTAGACGGTCTTGAGGTCGAGGTGCAGAAGGCGTAGACGTCGCATGGTCCCCTCACATCGCGCGGCTGCCCCCTTCTGGGGAATATAACCGCGGGCCGCCGGACCTGCGCGGGGACCGCGACGGCGTCACCCGGCGTCGGGCAGGTACGGCGACGTGCCGTCCGCGCCGATCCCCCGGTGCAGGGCCTCGTTCGACGGCGCGAGCGTGGCGAGCAGCCCCGCCCGCCGGTCCGGGGTCAGGAGCCGGGGTGCCGGGTGCGTGAGGTTGGAGAAGTGCGCGTCCAGGAAGCGGCGGAGCTCCTGCGTGTCCTGCTTCTCCAGCAGGCCGTTGCCGAGCAGCGCGATCTGCAGCGCCACGTCCGAGTAGCCCCGGTTGACGCTCGCGGTGTTGAACGAGAACTCCGGCGGCACGCCCGCGCCGGTCGCCGCGAAGAAGTCCCGCACGAAGCCGCGCGACCCCAGGGTCTTGATGGTCTCGAAGTACTTGACCCGCAGGTCCGCGCCGTCGGGCAGCGCCGCGCGCATCCGGTCGACGAGCACGTCCCAGCGCAGGTTCTCGTCGGCGACCGGCTCCATGAACTCCTCGAACGTGAGGGTGGAGCCCATGCGGACGGTCTGCAGGTAGGCGCTCTCCACGAACCGGTCCTGCCGGCGCACGTAGAACAGCACCGTGGTCCGCTCGGGGCGCAGCTCCTCGACGGCGATGCGCAGCACGTCGCCCGCGGCCCGGTAGACCGGCCCAGTGCGGAACGACTGCACCGTCGCGAACAGGTCCTCGTGCGACAGCACGAGGCTCTCGTGGTCGAGCTGGTCGCGCAGCCGCGCGAAGCCGAGGCCGACGTTCTCGATCCCGGCGCCGTTGCGGCGCCACCGCGCGTGCGCCCCGCCGGTGGCGGCCTCGTAGTCGTGCCGGACCAGGACCGCGTAGCCCTGCGCCGCGAGCTTCTCCCGGTTGGCGTTGAGGGCCTTCTGCACGAGCGTGGTGCCCGTCTTGGCGGCGCCCGCGTGGAGCACGAGGTGCTTCATCGCACCGAGAGTACGCGCGGGCCGGCCCGCAGGCGCGGATTTCCGGGCACGACAAAGCGCCGGGGCGGTCGGCGGACCACCCCGGCGCTCCGGCTCACGTCAGGTCAGCCGCCCATGAGGCGCTTGCGCAGCGGGCGCAGCCGCCGGCGCAGGCCGTCCGGCACGAGCTGCTTGCGGGGACCGCCCACGGCCTCGAGGTCCTTGCGGGCCTTGTTCAGCTCGCGCTTGAGCCGGCCGTTGTCCTGCTCCAGCTTGTCGAATCGCATGGACGAGTCGTACGCCCGGGCCGCGGTGCGGCGCTCCTGCGGCGTCAGCGCGCGGAACGACGGCCTGACCGTCTCGCCCGTCAGGCTCTTGTAGATCGACGAGAGGTTGTCCATCGACGTGTCGAAGAAGCCCTGGCGGACGCCCGCCAGCTCCTTGCGCAGCTCCGGCTGGCGCTCGTAGGACTCGTTGATGGTGCGGTACAGGGTGTCCTGGAAGCCGTCCGCGCGCGGGTCGATCGCCCAGTCCGCGTGGCCGATGTCGGTCGCGAAGTAGCGGATCTTGTGGTGCACGTACAGGGACAGCGGGATCGCGCCCATGCCGAACGGCACCATCTGCGCGTGGCCGCGCGTGCCCAGGATCATCGGCAGGCCGGCGAAGTACTCGATGCCCTGGTAGAGCACGTCGCGGTTGCCCCACAGCACGTGCTCGCTGTCCACGATGCCGCGCTCGGTGAGCCGGTCGTGGAAGCCCATGTCGGCGCGGGCGTGCGGCACGCTCTCGACGCGCCAGCCCTCGCCGGAGAGCTTGGCCAGCACGTCCACCTGGTCGGCGTAGATCTTGTCGGCGTCGAACCCGGCGCGCGCCTGGCGCTTGCCCACGATCGACTCGGCCGAGATGCGGCGCTCGTGCGGGATCTCGTCACGGAACAGGTCCGGGTACAGGAACGACGAGAGCGTCGTCGGGCACGGCTGGTACGTGACCCGGTCGCGGTTCGACTCCTTGATGTACGGCTTGATGGTCTCCACCGAGCCGTGGTTGCGCAGACCGAAGAACACCGACTTCTCGAGCGTCAGGTTGACGTGCTCGCGGAACGGGTCCTCGAAGTCCGGCTGGTCGATGAAGCGGTTGTTGCCCACCGCGAAGATGATGAGCGGCTTCTCGATGCGGCGCAGCAGGTCCAGCGAGATGTTCCACTGCCAGCCGGAGCGCTGGTTCGGGTTCGTGTCGCTGAGGAACAGGCCACCACCGCCGACGACGACGGCGTCGACGTTCTCGTTGATGAAGTCGACCAGGCGCGCGGTCACGGGGTCGCGCAGCTGCCGGCTCTGGACGATCTCGAAGGCGTCCCCGCCCGCGAAGCCCTCGAAGAGCTCGCGCACGGTCTCGAACAGCAGGGTGTCCCCGTAGTTGCCGTACGTCTTGATGTCGAAATGGAAAAGTCGAAGTCGCTTCATCGTGTCACGCGCCGGGTCTTGGAATGCACGGGAACCATCCTTGATCAGTGTGGTCAGATCTGCCAAGCCCGCCGCCCCCTGGGCGACGGAACGTCATGTCGCGGTCCGGGTCACTTCCCGCCGCGGAGGTACGGCGACTCGCCCTTGTTCACCGCGAGGTCCGCCGCGGCCTGCGAGATGCCGGGTGTCACCATCTCGTGCAGCGCCTTGTTGGACGGCGCGAGCTCGGTCAGCATCTGCTCGCGCTGCTCCGGCGTCAGGAGCAGCGGCGACGGGTGCGTCACGTTGGAGAAGTTGGCGTCGAGGAACAGGCGGAGCTTACGGCGGTCCTCCGCGTCGAGCTCGCCGTTGCCGACGAGCGCGAGCTTCAGTGCGGCGTCAGAGTACCCGCGGTTGACGGCCTCGGTGTTGAAGGAGAACGTCGGCGTCACGCCCGCACCGGTCTGCTGGTAGAACTCGCGCACGAACGGCCGCGAGTGCAGCTCCTTGATGCCCTCGAAGTAGTTGACCCGCACCTCGGCGTCCGCGGGGACGGCCCCCTTGATCGTCTCGACCAGGGCGTCCCACCGCAGGTTGTCCGCGGTCACGGGCTTCATGAACTCCTCGAACGACTGCGTCGAGCCCACGCGCACGGTCTGCAGGTAGGAGCTCTCGACGAACCGGTCCTGGCGGCGCACGTACAGCAGCACCGTGGTGCGCTCCGGCCGCAGCACCTCCTGGGCGATCCCCAGGACGTCGCCGGCGGGCGCGTACAGCGGGCCGGTCCGGAACGAGTGCACCGAGGCCAGGAGGTCCTCGTGCGAGATGATCAGGCTGTCCTGCGTCGCTGCGTTCCGCACCATCTCGAAGGCCCGGGTCACGTTGCGGAGGCTGCCGCCCTGCCGGCGCCACCGGGAGTGGTGACCCTCGGTGAGGTTCTCGTACTCGTTGCGGATGAGTACGTCGTAGCCACGCGCCGCGAAGGCCTCACGGCTCGCACGGAGGGCCTTCTGCACCAGCGTCGTACCGGTCTTGTGCGCGCCGACGTGCAGGACGAGGTGCTTCACGGGAACCAACCTTTCGGGGCGGATGAACGCCCACGAGGATACAGGCGGTCCCTACCCCCTCCGTGAAGTGCTTCGTGGGAGGCTCACCACCGCACGAACGCCACCCCGCTGACCCGCACCCGGGCGTCGTCGAGCGTGCGCAGCGTCACCCGCCCCGACATCGTCCGCGGGAGGCGGACGGTCAGGACCCGCTGCGCCGCGCTCGGCCGGTCGGTGTCGAGCACGCCCACGCGGGTGGACCCCACGTACACGGCCACCCGTCCGCGCCCGGGCGCCGTCGCGGTCATGACCCGCACCTGGGTCACGCGCTCGACGTCGGACACCACGAGCCGGCTGTCGGCGTGCACGGTGGACCAGGCCCGGTCCCGGAAGTAGGCGTTGTTGCGCACCAGGGCCCAGGTGCCCGTGGTGCGGGTCATCGAGGCGAACGACACGGGGCGGGTGGTCCGCACGAGGTGCGAGATCGGACCGAGCCGGCCGTTGCGGTCGACCGCCCGCACGGCGTACTGCACCGACAGCCCTTCGGCGGCGTACAGGTTGGCCGAGGTGCCCGACACCGTGACGATCCGCCGCCAGTAACGCTCGTTCGGCATGGGCGACCTGTGGCCGGCGTACCGCTCCAGCACCTGGTAGCGCACCGCCCCCGGCTCGGGCGCCCAGTGGAACCGCGTGCGGGCCGGCCACTGGACCGGGTACTGGTTCCCCTTCGCGGCCCGCGCCGTGATCGTGCCGGTCGTGAAGCGCACGGTGCCGTACCGGTCGAGCGCGGCCTTCTTCATCGCGTTCACCGCCCGGCGGATCGCCGGGAGCCGTTCGGCCAGGCGGGTCCCGGGGCACGCGGTGAAGTTCGTGGTGCGGTGGCCGAGGATGCGGGGTACCCGCACCACGTCGCCCGGGTCGCTGCGCGTGCCGGACCCCGAGCTGCCGCCGTTCGGCAGGCCCACGGTCCCGGTCACGGGCATGTGGTAGCGGTACGCCTTCCACGCGAGCACCCGTTCCAGGCTGCGCAGCAGGGACGACGTCGGGGACGCCGAGTCGAAGCTGCCCATCGCGGAGATGCCGATGGTGCCGGTGTTGAAGCCCCCGGCCTGCGCGCCGATCGGGTTGTCCGTCGCCGCCTCCCGGCGCCCCACGAAGACCGTCCCGTACCGGTCGACGAGGAACTGGTAGCCGATGTCCGGCCAGTCGCGGGACTGCGTGTGGTAGGCGTAGATGCCGCGGACGATCGCCGCCGACTGGCTCCGGCTGTAGGAGTTGGTGCCCGCCGTGTGGTGCACGTACATCGCGTCCAGCCGGCCCGACACCTCGGGCCACACCTCGCCCAGCGACTCGTCGGCGCCCCAGGCGCTGCGCGACACCAGCGCCGGCCGGATCTCGTCGCCGGTCGCCGCGTTCGCCGAGCCCGCCGGCTGCGCCGTCGCCCCCGCGTTCGCGTCGGCGGCCGTGGCGCCCGGGTCCACGACGTCGACCCGCAGGCCGGACGGCGTCCGCCCGCTCACCGTCCGCACGCGGGCCTGCACGGCGTCGGCGCCGGCGGAGAGGAACGGCTCGGTCCCGGCCCGGCCGCCGGGGACCCCCGCGCCGTCGGCGCCGACCTCCTCGACGCCGACCGACTGCCAGGCGCCCCAGGCGTCGTCCTCCCGGACGCGCAGGGCGACCTCGGTGACCTCCTCGTCCGTGCCGGCGTCCCAGGTGACGCCGGCGACGAGGAAGTCCAGGGTCTCGGTGCGCGGGCTCAGCGCCGCGAGCCGGCCGGTCGCAGCGGCGGCGCCGGCGTCGGTGTCAGCGTCGGCGTCGGACTGCGTGCCGCCCGCCCCGCCGTCGGCCCTGGCGTCCGCGGGGGCGTCCGCGTGGGCCTCGTCGTGCCCCTGCGCCGCGCGCAGGGCGCTCGGGTCGCGCCGCGCCGCGGGGTCGACGCCGCGCAGGCGGACCTCGTCGAGCTCCGGTGTCACCGCCGAGGCCTCCGGAAGGGGCAGCTCGATCGCCGGCAGCAGCACGCCACCGGCGGAGAGCACGAGTACCAGGGATGTCGTGGTCGTTCTCCGCACGAATGGCGTCATGGCCACGACCGTAGGCACCGTCGGGCGATACCGCACCCATGTCGGCATCAATCACCCGTTTCGGGTGACCCACGGGTGACTCCAGGTGACCCCAGGTGCCGAGCGTCCGGCGGTGATGCACAGTGCAGGCAGGGAGTGATCACCATGAGCACACGAGCCGGCGCCGAACGACCCGTCCCCTCCCCCGCCCCCCGCGGCGGGCGCGAACGCGAGCGGAGGCAGCGTCGCCCGCGCCGCTGGCGTCACCTCCTGCTCCCCCTCGTCCTCGCGGCGGCGTCGCTCGTCGCCGCCCCGGGCACCGCGAGCGCGGCGGTGCCCGACCGGTTCGTCATCGAGGGCTCAGGCTTCGGGCACGGTGTGGGGATGTCGCAGTACGGCGCCTACGAGATGTCCCGGCGCGGGCACTCCGCCGCCGGCATCCTCGCGCACTACTACCAGGGCACGGTGGCCAAGCGGGTCAACACCAAGACCCTGATCGACGTCCAGGTCTACGGGCCCGACCCGTACTCGTACGCGAGCTACGGCGACACGGGCGCGACGAAGGTCACGGTGCGCGGCGGCGGATGGCGGCTGCGCGCGGGCGAACGGACCGTGGCCTTCGGCCCGGCGGGCACGCTGAAGGTGTCGACGTCGAAGGGCGACGTGCTGGTGCGCACCCCGGACGGCAGGCTCCACCGGCACGACGAGCTCACGCTCCAGTGGGCCGGGACGCCGTCCTACCGGCCCGGCGCGAAGCCCGCGACGGCGAGCGTCAAGGGCGCGCACGGCTCCTACCGGTACGGGCGGCTGCTGCTCAGCGCCTCGCAGGGGGTGCCGAACGTCGTCAACCGGCTGCGGCTGAACACCGACTACCTGTACGGCGTGGCCGAGATGCCCTCCTCCTGGGGCTCGGCCGGCGGGCAGCAGGCGCTGCGCGCGCAGGCCGTCGTCGCCCGTTCCTACGCGGTGCTGGAGACGGGGCAGCGCAAGGGGGTCTGCCGCTGCCACGTCGTGGACGACATCCGGGACCAGCAGTTCTCCGGGTGGAAGAAGGCCTCGGGCGAGGGCAGCGGGTACTGGCGCAAGGCCGTCAGCTCCACCGCCCGCACGCTCAGCCGGGCGAGCGTGCTGACCTACGGCGGCCGGCCCGTGGCCGCCCACTACTACTCGTCGAGCGGCGGGAGCAGCCGGTACGGCTGGCGCAGCGCGCGGTCCGAGGACGTGTGGTCGTCGGCAGTGCCCTACGAGCGGTCCGAGACGGACCCGTACTCGAAGGCCGCCCCCGGCAACGGCATGGTGCGCTGGGAGCGGGCGCTCAGCCAGGCCAGGGCGCAGCAGCTCTTCGGCCTGGACCGGGTCCGGTCGATCAAGGTGACGGCCCGGTACTCGAGCGGTCAGGTCAAGCGGCTCGTGGCCACGTCGCCGAGCGGCGCCACGAGGAGCGTCTCGGGCAAGGCCGACCAGATCCGGTCCCGCGTGGGCGCGAAGACCTCGGCGGGCAACGTGCCGTCGTCCTGGTTCACGAGCATCCAGCCGGGCTGAGCCCATCCCTCGGAACGTGTCAGACGCTCAGGTCACCCGGGTGACCTGAGCGTCTGCCACGTACGGCGCGGGTTCAGAGCGGGCGCGCGTCCGACTCCAGCAGCACCGGGATGCCGTCGCGCACGGGGTAGGCCAGCGGCCGCTCGGGATCGGTCGAGTGCAGCTCGGGCTCGCCGCCGGGCCCGACGCCGTCCGTCAGGGTCGCCCCGGTCACGGGGCAGCGCAGGATCTCGCGCACCCACGGCTCCAGCGCCTCGGTCTTGGCAGTGCTCACGGTGTCTCTTCTCCCTCGGCCGGCGCAGCGGCCGGATCACGCACGAGCGACAGGACGTCGTCGCGCACCTTCTCCATGATGTCCTGGTCGGCGGCCTCGACGTTCAGCCGCAGCAGCGGCTCGGTGTTGGACGCGCGCAGGTTGAACCACCACTGCGGGTGCGACTCCCAGTGCGAGACCGTCACCCCGTCCAGGGTGTCCACCACGATCCCCGGGTAGGCCGCCCGGTAGGCGTCCAGCACCCGCTCGGTCGCCGCGGCGGCGTCCGGCACCGTCGAATTGATCTCGCCCGAGCCGACATACGGCTCGAACATCTCGGCCAGCTCCGACATCGTGTGGTCCTGCGTTCCGAGCGCGGCCAGCACGTGCAGCGCGGCCAGCATCCCGGTGTCCGCGAACCAGAAGTCGCGGAAGTAGTAGTGCGCGGAGTGCTCGCCGCCGAACACCGCGCCGTGCTCCGCCATCTGCGCCTTGATGAACGAGTGCCCCACGCGGGTGCGCACCGTCTCCGCGCCCGCCGCGGACAGCAGGTCCGGGACGGCGTGGGACGTGATCAGGTTGTGGATCACCGTCGGCGTGCGGCCGGCGGTCAGCTCCTTGGTCACCTCCGCGAGCCCCACCAGGGCGGTGATGGCGGACGGCGAGACGGCACCGCCCCGCTCGTCCACCACGAAGCAGCGGTCGGCGTCGCCGTCGAACGCGAGCCCCAGGTCCGCCTCGTTCGCCACGACGGCGGCCTGCAGGTCGATCAGGTTGGCCGGCTCCAGCGGGTTGGCCTCGTGGTTGGGGAACGTGCCGTCCAGCTCGAAGAACAGGGGCACGACCTCCAGCGGCAGCCCCGCGAGGCCCGCGGCGTCGCCCAGGACGGCGGGGACCGTCAGGCCGCCCATGCCGTTGCCGGCGTCGACGACGACCTTCAGCGGCCGCACTCCGGACAGGTCCACCAGCTCCCGCAGGAAGGCCGCGTAGTCGGCGAGCACGTCCTGCTCGGTGACCCGGCCGGGCTCGGCGACCGGCTCGGGGAGCCCGCCGTCCAGGTAGCCCTGTGCCAGCTCGCGGACCTGCGCCAGGCCCGTCTCCTGCCCCACCGGGCGCGCCCCCGAGCGGCACAGCTTGATCCCGTTGTAGCGCGCCGGGTTGTGGCTCGCGGTGAACATCGCGCCCGGCACGTCCAGCCGCCCCGACGCGAAGTAGAGCCCGTCGGTGGAGCACAGCCCGATCAGCGTGACGTCCACGCCCTGGTCGGTGACGCCCCGGGCGAACGCGTCCACCAGCTCCGGGCCGGAGTCGCGCATGTCGCGGCCGATCACCATGGCGGGGCGGCCCGCCGCGGCGTCGCCGGCGTCCTCGTCGCCGTCCGCGGCGTCCGCGAGGACGACGACGCGGGCGAACGCGGCCCCCAGGGCCTGCGCCACGTGCGGGGAGAGCTGGTCGGGAACGACACCGCGTACGTCGTACGCCTTGACGAGGGTGCTCAGGTCGATGGCCACGCCGCCAGCCTACGGAACGCGGACGGCCCACCGCGATCAGGGGTGCCCCCGATCTGCGGGTCGGGGTGCCCCGACCGCCTCCTGTCCAGGAACCGGATGTTTCGTACGGTTATCCTTGCGCCGTGCTTGCGATTGCCCAGTTCCACGCCCCGCTCCCGCTGACCAACACGATCCAGCGGTACGACTGGGGGTCCGTCGACGCGATCCCGCACCTGCTCCGCGCGGAACCGGACGGTGAGCCACAGGCGGAGATGTGGCTCGGCGCGCATACCAGCGCGCCGTCGGTCAGCGCGATCACGCGCGACGGCGAGGTGGACCACGTCGCCCTCGACCGCCTGGTCCGCGAGGCGCCCGTGCAGACGCTCGGCCACCGGGTCGCGGAGCAGTTCGGGCCGCGCCTGCCGTATCTGCTCAAGGTGCTGGCCGCCGGCAAGGCGCTGTCGCTCCAGGTGCACCCCTCGCCGCGGCAGGCCCGGGAGGGCTTCGCGCGGGAGAACAAGGCCGGGATGCCGCTGACCTCGCCGAAGCGGTCGTTCAAGGACGACCAGCACAAGCCCGAGATGATCGTCGCGCTCTCGCAGTTCGAGGGGCTGGCGGGCTTCCGCACGCCGCGCACCATCCTCGACGTGCTGGAGGGCCTGGCGGGCGAGATGGTCGCGAGCGTGCGGGCCGCCCTGCTGCACGACCGCAGCCACGACGGCATGCGCGAGGCCTTCAACCACCTGCTCTCCGCGCGCGCCGACGAGGCCTGCGCCGCCGACATCGAGGCGACCCTCGGGTCGGTCCGGGCCCGCCTGGCAGCCGGCTCCCCGTTCGAGCGCGCCGACCGCACCGTGATCGACCTCGCCGAGCAGCACCCCGGCGACCCGGGCGCCATCGCGTCCCTCATGCTCAACCGGTTCTCGCTGGAGCCGGGCGAGGCGGCGTTCACGCCCGCGGGCGTGGTGCACGCCTACCTGTCCGGCGTCGGCATCGAGATCATGGCCAGCTCCGACAACGTGCTCCGCGCGGGCCTGACCACCAAGCTCGTGGACGAGGAGAACCTCGTCGCGTGCACCGTGTTCGCCCCGCAGCAGCCGTCCGCCCCCGAGGTGACGACGGCGGGCAGCCGCGGGCAGGTGCACACCTACCGCGTGCCGGTCACGGAGTTCGCGCTGACCACCGCCGACGTCGACCCGGGCGAGCCCGTGGCGCTGCCCGCGACGGGGCCGCGCATCCTGCTCTGCCTCGACGGCGAGCTGGTGCTCACGGCGGACCGCTCCGAGGAGGGGCCGCAGCGCCTGGCCCAGGGCGAGTCGGTCTTCGTGCCGCACGACGCCGGCAACCTGGAGCTCACGGGCGCGGGCCACGCGGTCTGCGCCTGGGTCCCCTGATCCCTTCCGTGCCAGACGTACAGGTCATCCCGGTGACCTGTACGTCTGATCCGTGACGGAGGGTCAGGCGGAGTTGTCGTCGTCCGCGCGCAGGACGCGGAGGTGGCCGCGGCGCGCGGTCTCCGTCACGGTCGGCGGTTCCGCCGGACGACGACGGCGGCCGGCCTCGCGCACGGCGTCGGCCAGCGCGGACAGGTCGTCGGGGCTCGGCCCCGCGTCCTCGAACTCGGGCATGAGGCGCACCACCTCCCACCCGCGCGGCGCGGTCAGCCGTTCGGCGTGCTCCGCGCACAGGTCGTAGCTGTGGGGCTCGGCCAGGTGCGCCAGCGGACCCAAGACCGCGGTCGAGTCCGCGTACACGTACGTGAGCGTCGCCACGGCCGCATTGGTGCAGGCCGAGCGCGAACACTGTCTCACCGATCTCACGCGCCGAGACTACGCCGCTGACCGGGTAGGACGTGCCGAACACGCCGGGCATTCACGGGCGTAACGGCGGTGATCCGGCACGAATTCGTCCGGCGCCCCGGGCGAGGAGCAGCCCCGCGCCCGCGAACGCCAGGTCGACGAGGGTCAGGACCACCCGGCTGACGAGCACCGCGAGCCCCGCTGCCGGGCCCGGCAGCACCCCGGCGAGCACCGCCGCGAGCACAACCTCGCGCACGCCCGCACCCGCGGGCGCGACCACGAACAGGAACCCGGCGGTCCACGCGAGCGCCCAGCCGCCCGTGGCCAGGGCGAGCGTCCGGGCGGTCGGGGGCAGGCCCAGCCCCAGGCAGAGCACCCAGAGCTGCAGCCCCGCCACCAGCCAGCCCGCCACCGACCACGCGGCGGCGCGGCCCAGGCCGCCCCAGGTCATCGGGTGCTCCAGCGCGCCGCGCCGGGCGACCCGCAGGGCCAGCGCGATCAGCCGGTTCAGCACGGGCGGCGCGAGGACCACCACGACCACCGGCGCCGCCCACACCACCCAGGACCACGCGCCGAGCGCGCCCGCGGACGCGAGCGGCAGCGTCACCGCGCCCACCGCCGCGCCCGAGGCGACCGAGACCGCGACGGTCACCAGCATCGCCGCCGCCGACCGGGCGCGCGGCACGCCGTGCGCCGCCCCGACCTCGGCGGCGGCCACGACGTTCCACACCCCGCCCGGCACGTACTTGCCGAGCTGGCTGGTACCGAACACCGCGACGGCGCCACGCAGCGGCAGCGGCGAGCCCAGGTCGGCCAGGACGGCCCGCCACGCCAGCAGCGTGCACCCCACGTACAGCACGCCGAGGACGACGACGAGCGCCACCTCGCCCGCGGACAGCCCCGCCGCGGCACGCACCAGCGCATCGCGGTGGGCGAGCACGTACCAGAGCGCGAGCGCCAGGGCGACGCCGAGAAAGCCCCACCGCACCCAACGCGACCGGAGCAGCCCGGTCACGACACGTCCCGGCGCCGCAGCTCCGCGACCAGCGGCTCGACGACGACCTGGGGCCGGATCCGGTCGCGGCCCCGCGCGGCCCGCTCCCGCGCGGCCGCCAGCGCCGCCGGGTCGCCCAGCCGGACGAGCCCGGCCGCGAGCGCCGCGGCGTCGGCCGGCGGGACCAGCTCGACGTGCTCCCCGAGGGCGCGGCGCTGCGGCGGGGTGTCCGAGGTGACGACCACGCAGCCGGCCGCGAGGCCCTGGTACACCTTGTTGGGCACCACGCGCAGCCCCTTCGGGGTGTCGCTGAAGATGCCGAGGCAGACGTCGTGCGCGGCGACCAGGGCGGGCAGCTCGCCGGGCTCGACCCAGTCGTGCCAGGCCACGCCCGGGGTGCCCGCGAGGATCTCGCGGGTGCGGGGCAGGTCCTGGCCGGCGCCGACCATCGTGACGCGCAGGGACGCGCCCGCCGCGACGGCGTCGCGCACCGCCTCGGCGAGGACGGGCGCGCCCTGCAGCGGGGTGTACAGCCCGAAGAAGACGCCGGACAGGTGGTGCTCGCCGGACGGGGCGGAGGACTCCCCCGCCGTCCGCCACTCGTCCGGGGCGCCGACCAGCACGACCACGCCCTTGTCCGGGTCGGGGAGCATCCGCCGGTGCTCGTCGGTGTCGGTGACCACGATGTCGGCGCACGCGACGGCCAGCCGGTCGAGCCCGGTCAGCAGCCGGACGCGCAGGCCGGCGGCCCCGCGGTCGGCGGCGGTGTCCCCGGCGAAGACGAGGTGGTCGAGCACCACCGTGGAACGGGGATACAGCAGGCGGGCCAGGAGCACGTCGAAGTGGCCCAGGTACCCCACGAGCACCGCCTCGGGGCGGCCCTCCGCCCGCCGGTGCCGCACGGCGTCGCCCACCAGCGCGGCCCAGCACCGCAGCAGGCGGGCGGCGAGGACGGGCAGCCGCCAGGGCTGCTGGAGCATCCGGACCCGTTCGGCGGTGGACAGGCCGAGAGGCCGGTTCAGCTCGGTGACCTTGATCCCGTGCGCGCGCAGCCCGGCGACCAGGACGGCGGTGCGGGGGTGCCGTGCGGCGTCGTACGTGCCGAAGGTGATCACTGGACGCTCGCGGGGACGTCCGCGAGCCCCGGCGCGGCGGGCCCCGTCGTCGTGCCGTACTGCACCTCCTTGAGGCGCTCCAGCGTCTCCTCGAGCAGCACGCGGTTGGTGCGCTGGAGGTCGGCGAGAACGAGCAGGGCGAAGCTCAGCAGCGCGCCGACCATCGACGTCGCCCCGAGCACGATCGACTGGAGGTGCTGCCCGGCGGTGCCCGTGGCCAGGAGCACGGCGTACCGGCCAAACGGGACCAGCGCGCCGAGCGCGAACAGGAGGCCGAGCGTGACGAACACCGTGTGGGGCTTGAACATCACGTAGGACCGGCTGATGGCCTGGGCCGACTTGGCGATGTGCTGCCACATGCTGGTGAAGAGCCGGGACTCGCGGGTCTTCGGGTTGGTGGTGACCGGCAGGCTCACGATGCGCATCCGCTTGTGCCCGGCCTGGATGATCGTCTCCATGCAGTAGCTGAACTGCGTGACGACGTTGAGCCGGAGCAGCGCGCCGCGCGAGTAGGCGCGGAACCCGCTCGCGGCGTCGGGCAGGTCGGTCCCGGCGGCGAAGTTCACGACGGCGCTGCCCGCCTGCTGCAGCAGCTTCTTGAGCGGGGAGAAGTGCGCGATGGTGGCGGTCTGCCGGTCGGCGATCACGATGTCGGCGTCCCCGAGGACGACGGGCAGCACCAGGTCGCCGATCCGTTCCTGCGGGTACTGGTTGTCGCCGTCGGTGTTCACCACGACGTCCGCGCCGTGCCGCAGCGCGTAGTCCACGCCGTCGCGGAACGACCGGGCCAGGCCCATGTTCCGGGTGTGCCGCACGAAGTGGCGCACACCGAGGCGGCGTGCGACCTCCACGGTGTTGTCCGTGGACCCGTCGTCGACGACCAGGATCTCGATCTCGTCGACCCCCGGGATGCTGCGGGGGATCGTGGCAAGCACGTCAGGAAGGGTCTCTTCCTCGTTCAAGCAGGGAATCTGCACGAACAGCTTCATGGCCTGTGCCTTCGATGAGCAGTGTTCCGAGGTGTGGTTCCGAGAAGTGTTTTCCGAGCAGCAGTGACTCGCGTCACGAGCGTAGGAGCGGCACATGACCAGGGCGTGAACACTGGGTGCCGGGGAATGACTGTTACCCGGCCGTGACCGGGGCGCCCGGCCGGGGCAACCTGCCGTGGCTACCCTGCACGCGTGTCCCGACCCCGCACGGTCCCCGGCGTGGTGTGGCTGATCGTGCTCCTGCACCTGGCCGTCATGCTCGCCCAGACCGCGGTCTTCCCCAACGTCCGCTCGCCCGACGAGCGCCAGCACGTGGACCTCGTGCTCCAGGTGCGGCAGGGCGACGCCTGGCCGTGGCCCGGCCCGGGCACCGCGTTCGTCACGCGGGGCGTGACGGCGGGCGGCTTCATCGGCGCCGACAGCCTGGAGGGGCCCCAGCACCTCGCCGACCGCGACGACGTCCCGCCGCGCGGCGAGCGCCCGTCGTACCGGGCGGCGGGCGGCTCCGCCACCCTGACGGCGCCGGGGCCGGACGGCGCCGAGGCCCCGGTGTTCAACCAGCTCGTGCAGCACCCGCCGCTGTACTACCTGCTCGGCGCGGGCGTCGTGGGCCTGGTGCCCGGATGGCAGGACGCCCCGCTGGACCAGGTCTGGCTGCTCCTGCGCTGGTGGAACGCGCTGCTCGCCCTCCCGCTGCCGCTGCTCCTGTTCGCGACGGCGCGGCGGCTGCGCCTCCCCGGGCCCCTGCCGGTCGCGGCGGCCCTGGGCCCGCTCGCGGTCCCCGAGCTGACGCACCTCGAGTCCGCGGTCAACAACGACAACCTGCTGGTGGTCCTCGGTGCCTGCGCGACGCTCCTGGTGGCCCGGGTCCTCACCGGCGACCTCACCCGCCGCACGGCCCTGCTGCTCGGGCTGGTCTCGTCGCTCGCCCTGCTGACCAAGGGCTTCGCCCTGATGTTCCCCGCGTGGATCCTCCTGGCCTACGTCGTCGCCGCCTGGCGGTTCCGCGGCCGCCCTGGGCAGCTCCGCTCCGCCGCGACGTCGCTGCTGGTGGTCGCCGTCGTCACCGTGCCGGGGATCGCGTGGTGGGTGCGCAACGTGGTGGTGCACGGGATGCTCCAGCCGCACGGCACGCACGCCACCCCGCCCGACCTCACCCCCGTGTACGGCTGGTCCGACGGCGGCCTCACCTGGCTGGGCCGGTTCGCCGAGCGCATGGTCACGCTCTTCTTCGTCCAGGACCACGCCGCCGCCCGCGCGCATGACGCGTCGTGGTGGGCGGCGCGGGTGGCGCTCGTCCTCGTGGTCGCCGGGATCGCCGCCGCCCTGGCGCGCCGGCCGGTCCCCCGCCTCGACGCGCTCGTGCTGCTCTTCCCCGTGCCCGCGCTGGCCGCCATCGTCGCCCGCGGATCCTGGGAGCAGTTCGCCGCGTTCCACGACGTCGGCGCCGCACAGCAGGGCCGCTACCTCTACACCGGCCTGGTCGGGCTGCTGGTCGTCGCGCTCGCCGGCGCCGCCGTGCTGCGGCCCCGGTGGCGGCGGGTGGTGCCCGCGGCGGTGCTGGTGCTCGCCGGGGGCATGCACCTGGCGTACCAGTACGACGTGTGGCGCCTGTACTGGTGGCCCGCGGACGGCGGCCCGGGTGCGCTCGGCCGCGCCCTGGCCGCCGTCGGCCACTGGTACCCCCTCCCCGCCGCGGTGCTCGGCGCGGTGGTGGCCGCCGGGGCCGCGCTCACCGCCGCCGTCGCAGTCTCGGTCGCGCGGACGGCCGTCGTCCCGCCGCCGGACGACGCCGCCCGGAGACCCCGCGCCGACGCCGACCCGGTGCCGGCCGCATGACCCGGCTGCGTGTGCAGCGGGCCGAACGCCTGGCCCTGCTGGTCGCGGTGCTGTCCGGGATGCTCCTGTCCCTCACCGTCGCGCTGGCCGACGCGCCCTACGCGACCGGCGACGAGCCCCCGCACGTCGACTACGCCTACCAGGTGTGGCACGGCGACCTGCCTGTCTTCGAGGACGGCCTCGTGCTGCGGCCCGACGGCGCCTGGCTCGCCCCCGTGCAGTGGACCGCCCAGCACCCGCCGCTGTACTACCTGCTGGTCGCCCCGCTCGTGGGCCCCCTGGCGGACGCCGGCCACCCGGTCGCCGCCGTCTACGCGGCCCGCGGCGTGAACGTGCTGCTCAGCGGCGTGCTCGTGCTCGCGGCGTGGTGGAGCGCGCGCCGGCTGACCCGGCCGGGCAGCCGCCTGCCCCCGCTCGTGGCGTTCCTCGCGGGGGCCATGCCCGCCGCGGCGCACGTCGGCGGCAGCGCGTACAACGACCTGCTGGCCGCCACCGCCGTCACCGCCCTGTTCGGGCTGGCCGCGACGGCGGTCCGGCGCGGGCTCGACGCCCGGCTGATCACGTGGCTGTCCCTGGTCGCGGCGACGTGCGCGCTGACCAGGCTGTCCGCCGCGCTCATCGCCGCCGTGGTCGCGGGCGTCGCCCTGGCCGCCGGAGCGGTGCGAGCCGCGCAGGGCCGGGGCCGGTGGGCGCCCGTCGGCGCGCTGGCGCTGGCCGGCCCCGGCGCCGTGCTGGCCACCAGCGGCTGGTTCTACCTGCGCAACCTGGAGCTGACCGGCACCGTCACCGGTTCGCACTTCGACTGGGCGCTGGCGAACCAGAACCGGACGGAGCGTCCCGTGTGGGCGGTGCTCGCCGACCCGGAGACCTGGACCCGCCTGCCCGACCTGTTCTGGTGGGCCGGTCGCCTGCCCCCGAACACGGCGCTCACGCTCACCACGATGGTGGTCACCGCCGCGCTGCTCGTGTGGACGCCCCTGGTGCTCGCGCTGGTTGCGGTGGTCCGACGGCGGCGGGCGGCCGCCCGGGGCCCGCTCTCCCCCGCGGCGCCGGACGAGCCCGGCGGCGCACCGGTGCACCGCACCGACCGGCTGCTGCTGCGCGCCCTGCCCGTCGTCGCCGTCGCCGTCGCGGTGACCGTGCAGGTCACGTACGCCGCCAGCAGCGGCGGCGTCTACCCGCGCTACCTGCTGGTGGTCTCGCTCCCGCTGTGCCTCGCGATCGCGGCGGGCCTGGCGGTGCGGCCCGGGCGGCTCGTCCCCGCCTGGACCGCCCTGACGATGATCGACCTGGCGGTCTGGCTCACGGTCGAGCTGACCACGCCCGCGCCGCCCGGCTACTACGCCGAGCTGCCGCTGCCGGCCGCCGTCGCGGGCGTGCTCGCGGCCGGCGCGGTCGCCGCCTCTGCGGCGCTCGCGCTGCGGGCGAACCGGGCCGTGGCCACCACCGCGGCGATCCCCGCGGCCACGACCACGAGGCAGAGCGCCACGAGCTGAGCCCCGGTGAGCGGGCTCCACCCGGCCCAGCGGGCCGCGGCGTCGGCCGGGGACTGCCCCGGGCCCTGGTAGAAACCCCAGAACCCGTAGGCGAGGCCGCTCACCGCGGCCAGGCCCGCCGCGGCGACCACCCAAGGCATCGCGCGGCGCAGGCGCGGCCCGAGCAGGGCGAGCAGGCCCAGCGCCACCCCCGCGCTCAGCGCGAGGAGGCCCGCGAAGAGGTAGCGGCCCTGCACCGCGGAGATCCAGCCGTGGGCCGCGTAGTCGGGCCAGGCGTTGACCAGCACGCCGCACCACAGCGCCGCCGGCTGCAGCAGGAGCACCGCGGTGGCGCGCCGCGCGGGACCGCGCAGCACCGCCAGCGCGCACAGCGCGGCGACGACGACGGCCGCCGTCCAGAACACGGCGTCGGGCAGGCGGACCTCCAGCCAGCCGAAGTTGCCGAAGAACGACCTGGTCAGGCTGGTCACGACGGTCCGCAGGAAGTACCAGAGGCCCCGGGACTCCGCCTCGGGGAACCGGTCCGGGATGCCCACGGGCTGCACCGTGCCCAGCACCAGCAGGTTGCGCAGCCACCACCAGCCGCCGACGACGAACGCCGCACCACCCGCCAGCAGCACCCCGGCCGCCCGCCGGCCGCGCGGGCCGGACGCCATGAGGTACGCGGCCACGACCACCGGCAGCGCGAACGCCGCCATCACCTTGGTGAGCAGCCCGAGGCCCACCGCCGCGCCGAGCGCGGCCGCCGTCCGCGTCCGCAGGTCGCCCGTGAGCACGCGGACGCAGAGGTACGCGGTGGCCGCGCCGGTGAGCGTGACGAGGGCGTCGTTGGTGACGCTGCCCAGGATGTGCCCCGCCTGCGGCACGAACAGCGTGAACGACGCCGCCACCAGCGCCGCCGCCCGCGACCGCGACAGCCGGCGCACGGCCGCGGCCGCCAGCAGCGGCAGGGGCGCCAGCAGGACGACGTCGAACAGCCGCAGCGCCAGCAGCTGGAGGTCCCAGCGCGCCTCGGCCAGGCCCGTGGCGCGCAGCACGCCGGCCGCCACCGCGTAGTACAGCGGCGGGTGCTGGGTCATCTGGTCGACGGCTTCGGTGTCGAGGTGCCGCGTATCGGTGCCCGGCGGCAGCGGGTCGGCGAGGGCGTTCCCGCCGGTCACCGTGCCGCGCTCGGCGTCCGGGGTGGGCGGCACGCCGACGAACGCGGGTACGTCGACGCGGTCGAGGTGCCGCCCGGGCACGTCGGTGGCCAGCGCGGACTGGTCCCGCGCCGCGTCGACGGCGGGGCCCACCAGCGCCTCGCCGGCGGGCGGCCAGCCGCCGCCGTACGCGAGGCGGAGCACGCTGTTGACGTGCTGCGGCTCGTCCGGGGCGCGGAACGCCGGGGTCAGCACCGCCCACAGCCCGCCGGTCAGGACGACGAGCGCGGTGACCAGCGCCAGGGCTCTGCGGTACGCCGCCTCGGCGGGATCGTCGCGCACGCCCACAGGATAGGGGTGCGAGGTGAAGCGAGCCGGTCGTCGTGGCGATGACCGATCGCACCCCCGATCCGACGTATCGTCAGTAGGTGCCTCCGTTTTCTCCTCGCGGCCGGAACCGGCGGTCGGGCCGGGGCTCCGGCCCCGCCGGCAGCTCGTCCAGCGGCTCGTCCGGCAACGGCTCCTCCGGTACCGGTTCCACCAGCGGCTCACCCGGCCCCGCCGGGATCTCCAAGGCCTCGCAGGCCGACCTGCTCCGGCTCGCCGCCGCCCGTCCCGGCGCGCCCGGTGAGGCGTCCAGGCAGTCCGGACAGGACGCCGCACCGCGGCGGCGGGACCGGCGCGGGCGCGGGCTGCGCGGCCCGATGTTCCCGCCGGGCACCCCCGCGCACCGCACGCGCGCGCAGCGGTTCGACGAGCTCGTGCTCGACGTCGTCGAGGACCTCGACCGGACCTGGGCCACGCACCTGCGCGGCACCGAGTTCGCCGTGGAGGACGTGCCGCCGTCGGACCCCGCGCCGTGGGAGGACGGCGGCGTGCTGCTCGGGCGGTTCTTCCCCGCCGAGGCCGGCCGCCCCGGCCGCGTGGTGGTCTACCGCCGCCCCGTGGAGGTGCGGGCCGTCGACCTGGACGACCTCGCGGACCTGGTGCGCGACGTCGTCGTCGAGCAGGTGGCGCACCTGCTGGCGCGCACGCCCGAGGAGATCGACCCGAACTTCGGCGAGCGTTCCTAGCCCGGACGTTCCTGGGCCGGACGGCGGGGCGCGGGGTCAGCCCGCGGCGTCGACCCGGCGCACGCGCACGTCGCCGTCCGCCGCGAGCGGGGGCGTCGGGGCCAGCACCGAGAACAGGCTCGCGTCGTCGGCCTGGACCAGCCGCAGCGACCAGACCACCTCGGGCTGGTCGGCGGGCTGCTCCGCGACCACCGCCACGGCCTCGCCGAGCTCCTCCAGCTCGGACCAGCCCACCTCGACGGTCTGCCCGACGGGCACGTCGACCGGGTGCGTCCAGGCCACCTCGCCGTCCGGCCCGACGCCGCGCAGCGTCACCTCGGTGCTGCCCGTCGCGTCCTCGATCTCGTCGGGGCCGCGCTCGTCGGGCACGCCGCTCAGCGTCACGCCGTACACGACGTCCTCCGGGACGGCGACGGCGCCGTCGGCGGTTCCCTGCTCGGTGCCCGCCTTTCCTGCTACCGCCTGCCCGGCCAGCCAGGCCCGGTCGTAGGGGTCGTCGTCGATCACGGCGTCGTCCGCGGCGGTGCCCTTGCGGTCCACGGCCGCGCCGGCGACCACCGGCACGTCGGCGTCGACCACCACCGTGTAGCTCCCGGCGGGCAGCCCGCCCAGCGGCAGGGTCGTGACCTGCCCCGGTTCGAGCGGCAGCTCCTCGCCACCGCGCAGCCGCACCGGGCCGTCAGGCCCGAGCACCGCGAGCCGCGCCGTGCCGGCCCGCGTGCCCGGCGTCAGGACGTCGAGGCGCGGGGCGTGCGGGTCGTCCACCGTCTCGCCCGTGCTGGTCACGCCGGACACCGCCGTCGTGGCCGACGGCGCGGCGCCCGACACGACGAGGTCCGCGCCCGCGGGCACGAGCCCGTCGATCCGGTGGTGCTGCATGTAGGCGCCCACCCGACCACCCTCGGCGGTGACGTGCAGCGCGAGCCGGCCCTGGTCGGGCGCGACGGCCTCCAGCATGGTGACCACCTGCTCGCCCGAGGGCACCACGACGAGCGACTGGCTCCCCAGCACCACCGGGCCGGACGCGCCCCAGGCCTGCAGGGTCACGGTGGCCGCGGTACGGCCCGGGTTCTGCAGCACCAGGCGGCCGCTCGACCCCACCGAGGTGCTGCCACCCACCAGCCAGTGCTCCACGGCCGGCTCCACGCACGGCCCGGCGACCAGGCCGCGCAGGTCCCCCTCGGTGGTCACGGACGCCACGGTCCCGGCGGCGTAGGTCGCGGCGGACGGCGTCAGGCGCAGCACGCGCGCGCCCGGCAGCCTGCCGCCGAGCACCGCCGCGTCGGCGCCCTGCTCCAGCGGCCCCGTGAGCTCCGCCTCCTGCTCGCCGTCGAGCGTCGTGACCGCCGGCTCCTCGCCGGTGGCCCCGTCCAGCACGGCGGCGGTCAGCGACGTGGTCGTCGCGACGGGGGCGGCGCTGAACGCGTCGTCGCCGACGTCGGGCTGCTCGAGCTGCGCCGGCGTGGGGCAGACCAGCCCCGTCTCGGTGGCCGCCACGGGGACGGAACGCGCGTCGTCGACCGCCGGGGCCGCGTCGGAGGCGGCGCCGCCCGGGGCGGCCGTGCCCGTCGTGGCGAGGGCGCCGACCGCCAGCGCACACAGCAGGGCGCCCACCGCGGCCGCCGCGCGTCGGACCGCGGACCCGGCCGTCAGGTTCTTGCGCTTCATCGACCCCTCCTGCGTCCCACCGGCAGTGCCAGCAGGGCGAAGACCACCAGCGTGAACGTCGTCAGCACGAGCCAGGCCGTGCGGTGCGGTGCCTCGTACCGGACCACGAGGTGCCCGGCGTCGGGGCCCAGCGTGAAGGCCTGCAGCCCGGCCGCCTCGTCCGGGGCGACCGGCTCCAGCCGCCGTCCGTCGAGGGACGCCTGCCAGCCCCGGCCCGCGGACTCCGCCAGCACGACGACGCGGTCCGCGCCCCCGGCCTCGACGTCCGTGTGCACGGCCGTGCCGCCCGACGGCAGCACCTGGCGCGTCGCGCCGTCCTCCTCGATCCGGGCCCAGCCGGGCGCCGGCTCCTCCGTGGGCGCCACGCGCCACACCGAGACCGCCTGGCCCTCGGTCACGCGGCTCATGCCCGGCACCATGTCGAGCGTGGCCACGAGGTCGCCGACGGCGGGGGCGTCGGACCGGACCTGCACGGCCCCGATCCCCAGGTCGGCGAGCTGCTGCGGCACCCCCTCGGTCGTCCCGGACGTGAGCGCGGCCACGACCACGTCGAGCGCGGCGGCCGGGTCGGTCGCCGAGTCGGTCGCCGAGTCAGCCGCCTGGTCGCCCGCGGGACGGGCGGCCACCCGCGGCGCCACGGAGGCGTCGGCGAGCTGCGAGCCGTCGGCCCGCAGCAGCGCGTACCGCACCGTGCCGTCGGCCGAGAAGCCGACCTCCAGCACGCGGGCCTGCCGGGGCGGCGCCTGCATCTGCTGCCCGACGGCGGGCACCACCGGGTCGGTCGTCACGTGCAGCATCCCGGACCGGCCGCCGTGCGCGACGCTGCCGGAGCCGGTCAGCCACACCACGGCCTGCGTCGCGGGGAGCAGCACCGCGACCACGGTCAGGCCGACGACGGCGACCTTGCGCGCCGAGCCCAGGAAGCCGGCGAGCGGCGCCCCGTGGCCGGTGAGCACGCCGACGCCCGCGACCGCCGCGGCCCCCAGGCCGAGCAGCAGCAGGGACAGCCCGGGGCCCACCCAGCGGCCGTCGTCCTGCGCGAGCACGGCCGCGGCGAGACCCGTGGCGGCGACCAGCCAGCCGACCAGCACCGTCGCCGCGACGCGACGCGCCGCGTCCGTGCCGCCCCGCCGGCCGATCCCGGCGAGCGCCCCGACCAGCCCGACCACTGCGAGCGCGAGGACCAGTGCGCCGAGCACCCAGGGCGCGGCCGCGACGACGGCGCCGGCCGCGGTGAGCAGGGGTCCGCCGTCGGGCACGTCGAACCAGGAGGCGGGAGCGGCGGGCAGGCCGAGCAGCAGCTCCGGCCCGGAGGCCGTCCCGGGGTCCGGGACGCCCGAGCCCGCGAGGGGCTCGGCGGTCAGGAGGTTCAGGTCGCGGTCGTGCAACGCCGTCCACCACAGCGGGGCGCCGACCACGAGGGCCGGGACGAGCGCGAGCGCCAGGTGCACGCGGCGGCGGGGGGCGACGAGCATCGCCCCGGCCAGCACGAGCACGGCGGCGGGGAGCAGCACGGGCGCGCCCGCGACCACGCAGGCCAGCAGTAGGCCGCCCGCGCCGGCCGCGCCGAGCGAGCCGGTGCCGGTCCGGGCGGAGTACGCCGAGGCGCCGTCCGCGCCGTCGGAGACGCCGTCCGGGGCGCCGTCGGCGTGCGGCACCCGGTCGACGGCCTGGGCACCCACCGCGCGGACGAGCGCCACGGCGGTCCAGGGCAGCAGGGCGTGCACCAGCACGCCGCCGAGCAGGCCGCCGTCCAGGGCGCCGAGGAACGCGGGGGCGACGGTCCACGCGAGTGCGGCGAGGGTGCGCAGCCACACGGAGCGCGTCACCGTGCCCGCGGCGGCCCAGGCGCCGACGGCGGCCAGCGGCAGGGCCAGCAGGAGCAGCGCGTTCACCGCGTGCTGCAGGGTGCCGCCCGCGAGCACCGACAGCCCGGAGAGGACGAGGAGAAGGGGGTCGGCGGGCGCTGCCGTGCCGAGCCCGTCACGCACCCAGCCGGACGTCGCCGCCGACCAGGTGGTCGCCGTCGTGCCACCGGCCGGGAGCAGGGCCCCGCCGACCAGCCGCCCGCCCGAGGCGAGGGCGCCGAGCCCGGGGCCGAACAGCGCGGCCGCGAGGCCCACCGCGCCGACCACGACCACGGCGAGCGCCGACCGGCGCCGCACGGCCAGGACCTGCAGCTCGGCCTGCTCCAGCTCCGACGGCGCGGCGTCGACCCGGTGGGCCTCGCCGCGCGCGAGCCGCTTGTCCCGCCGTTCCGCCGCGACCTCGCGCCAGGTGCCCAGGAGCGGCCGCAGCACGCTGCGGGGCACGGTCGACGTGCGCGCGATCCGACGCCGGGCCCGCAGCAGCGGACCCAGCCGGAACACGGCCCACAGCGGCGCGACCAGCTCGTCGCGTGCCCGGTCGGGGTGCTTCATCGCGAGCCGGTAGCTCGCGGCGAACGGCGCCCACACCACCATGGCGAGCATCGCGAACGGCAGGACCCACGGCGCGACGGACGTGAGGCGCAGGTAGAGCTGGCTGCGGCGGCGCGCGCCGGCCGAGCCGGGCGCGTGCAGGGCGACCTGCGCGTGCCGCACCACGGCGTCAGGCACGACGACGACGCGGTGGCCCGCGAGCCGCACGCGCCGGCAGAAGTCGGTCGAGTCGCCGAACTGGCCGTACGCCGGGTCGGTGCCGCCCACCTCTCGCCACACCGACGCGCGCACCAGCGCCCCGGCGAGCCCCACGGCCAGCACGTCCTCGCGCGAGTCGTGCTGCCCCTGGTCGATCTCGGTGTCGTCGATGCCGGTCATGCGCCGGCCCAGCGGCGACACGGTGTGCCCCACCTCGACCAGCACGCCGCGGTCGGCCGTGTCCGGGTCGAGCGGCAGCCCGTCCGGGCCCGACTCCCAGTGCCGCTGCTTGGCCCCGGCCACCGCCACGGCGTTGGAGTGCTCCACCGCCCGCGTCAGCGCGGCCAGTGCGCCGGGCGCGGGGGCGGAGTCGTCGTGCAGGAACCAGAGCCAGCCGCGCTCCGGGACCCCCGTCGCGGCGAGCATGGCCTGGACCGCCTCGCCGAAGGTGCGGGCGCCCGCACCGGCCACGTACCGGGCGCCGCCGAGCTGCAGGTCCTGGTGGCCCGACGTCGCAGGGGCGGTGTCGACGTCGACCACGACCACGTCGTCCGGAGTGCGCGACTGGGCGCGCAGCGCGGCGAGCGTCGCGGCGAGATAGGGGCTGCTGCCGCGGGTCACCACGACGGCGGTGACCGTGACCGCCACGGGCGGCTGCACGGAGGGCTGGGCCGGGACCTTGGCCCACACCGGACCCGCCGGGGCGGCATGGGAGCCCCGGTCCGGGCTGGGGGCCGACAGGCTGTCGGTACGTGGAGCGCTCATCTCGCTTCACATCATGCGGCGCGTCTGTGCCGACACGCCGCAGACGCGCCGGGGAGCGACGAACGGTGCGCTGGTTGCGTGGGCCCGGTCTCGCGTTCGCGTCACGTGCTCAGACTCTGCTTTTTGCCGTCTGAGCCTGCGGCTTCGCTCCGGGCGAGATGCCTCGTTCCTCGGCCCTCACCCTGCGCTACGCCTCCGGCTCAGACGGCGCGGCGCTTCAGCTTCCGGCGCTCCCGCTCCGAGAGACCGCCCCAGATGCCGAACCGCTCGTCGTTCTCCAGCGCGTAGTCCAGGCACTCCGCCCGCACCTCGCAGCCCGAGCAGACCTTCTTGGCCTCGCGGGTGGAGCCGCCCTTCTCCGGGAAGAATGCCTCCGGGTCGGTCTGTGCGCACAGGGCGCGCTCCTGCCAGCCGAGCAGGGAGTCGTCCGGCTCGTTCAGCACATACAGCTCGCCGAAGAGGGGCAGGACCGGTGCCACCGGTGCGACCTCGCTCTCCGCGTCAGTCGGGAACTCCACGTCCGATTCCAGCATGTTCCACATGACGTGCCCCTCCATGCCGTGTCCGTGCCCCGAGGCCTGGCCGGCAGATCATGTGATCGACCGACCCATCAAGCCTGACTGGCCAGACCTGCAGTTTCAGGCCCCGTTGCGTATTCGCTACGAAAACTGCATACATGGAATTACACGCGTGTCGCCTGGAGTCGTCAAGCGGAAATGTGCTATCGCCCACTGGTTCCACGGGTAATTCACGAGTCCTTCCGCAGGTCGTGGCGCACGTCTCACCCGCCGGTCGCTTTTCCGGCCTGCGAAACCCCCGGCGTGCCGACACGCCGGAGTGTCCTTCCCGGCCCCTGCGGACAATGGCCGGCGAACCCGCCGGGCGACGGCCACGAGAACGATCCGGTCGCGATATGGCGCACGTGTCCGGCATGCCGCCGGGGGTGCGCCACGCACGCAGCACGCGCACACACCCGCCACCCCGTGCACGACGTCGCGCCACGTCCTCCCCCCGGGTTCACACCTAGGCTGGCGGCATGCAGATCGCGCCCCGCACCGGCGGCTCCGTGCCCGACGTCGCCTCGCTCCTGGCCCGCCTCGCCGCCGACGGCGGCCGGCCGCGCCTCACCTGGTACGGCGACGACGGCGAGCGGGTCGAGCTCTCCGGCGCCGTCCTCGCCAACTGGGCCAGCAAGACGGTCAACCTGCTCGTCGAGGAGTTCGACGCCGCGCCAGGCACCACCGTCGTCGTCGACCTGCCCGTGCACTGGCGCACCGCCGTCTGGGCGCTGGCCGCCTGGCGCACGGGTGCGACGGTCGCCCTGCCCGACGCCGGCACGGCCGGGCCGGACGTGGTGGTCACCGACGCGCCGGAGCGTTGGGCGGACGGCGGGGCGGACCTCGTCGTCGTCTCCCTGCCCGCGCTCGCCCGGAAGTACGACGGCGACCTGCCGCCCGGCGCGATCGACGCGGCGTCCGCGGTGATGACCTACGGCGACGCGATCGCCTGGGTGCCCGAGGTGGACCCCGACCAGGACGCGCTGGTGACCGCAGCGGGCGCCGTCGGGCACAAGGAGCTGGTCCCGGAGCCCGGCGCCGGGGCGCGTGTGCTCGTCGACGGGCGCGCGCCCGTCGCCGACGTGCTGCGCGACCTGCTCGGCAGCTGGGCGGGCGGCGGGTCGGTGGTCCTCACGTCGTCCGCCACGGCCGCCGCGCTGGAGGCGGACGCCGACCGGCTCGCGCGCCTGCGCGGCAGCGAGCGCATCGACTGAACCGGGCAAAGCCCGGACCACAGGACTTCCCGGGCCACCACCGGGGACGGACCGGTCGAAAAGGGTCCAGGCCGATCGGGCCAGGGCTTCTCCACGAACCCTCTACGGTCCGCCCCCGGGCGGTGCGCCGCCGTGCAACATGCAGCCTCTAGGATCGGTGGCCGTGACATTTCCCGACTTGAGCGCCTCTGGTGCGACGAACCCCACCCGGGGGCCGTCGCACGCCCGGGCGCTGGGACAGCTGAGCAGCGTCTCCCGCGCGATCGCCATGGTGGTCGTCGCGGTCCTCTCGCTTGCCGTGGCCGGCGGTGCCACCGCGGTGACCCAGCTGACCGGGAACATCGAGACCGCCGACATGGCGGCGCTCGGCACGAACCGGCCCAAGCAGGTGCTCCCGAAGGACCCGAACGCGGGCGTCCCGCTGAACATCGTGGTCATGGGCAGCGACTCGCGCAGCGGGGACAACGACGCGCTGGCGGGCGGCGGAGAGATGGGCGCCCGCTCGGACACGACCATCGTCATGCACATCTCGGGCGACCGGTCGCGAATCGAGATGATCTCCATCCCCCGCGACTCCACGGTGGACGTGCCGAGCTGCACCACGTCCGAGGGCGCGACCACGGCAGAGCTGTACGGCAGGAAGTTCAACGCCGCGTTCTCGCAGGGCGTGCAGGTCGGCGGGACGGTCGCCGACGGCGCCCTGTGCACCGTCAAGACGATCGAAGAGCTCACCGGCGTGTACATGGACGGGTTCATCGTCGCGGACTTCGCCGGCTTCTCCGCGATGGTCGACGCCGTGGGCGGTGTCGAGGTCTGCGTCGAGGAGGAGATCTACTCCGCCGACGCGAACCACCTCTCGCTCTCGCCCGGCACCCACACGCTCCAGGGGCAGAAGGCCCTCGACTACGCCCGGGCGCGCAAGGGTGACGGGCTCGGCGACGGTTCCGACCTCGGCCGCATCGGTCGCCAGCAGGAGGTCATGGCCTCCCTCTCCCGCAAGGTGCTGAGCCAGGACGTGCTGACCAACCCGTCCAAGACGCTCAAGTTCCTCAAGGCGGTCACCGGCTCGCTCACCATGAACGAGGAGCTGGCCAGCATCGACGGACTCGCCGGGTTGGCCTACTCCATGCGGAACGTGCGGCCTGACACGATCACGTTCATGACCGTCCCCAACGAGTACGACCCGAACAACGCGGCTAACGTCGTATGGACGGACGATGCCGTACAGCTGTGGGACAACGTCAAGCACGACCGGCCGATCAACAGCGACCCGGACGCCCCGTCCGCGAGCCCCTCGGGTTCCGCGACGGACGCCGGTACGGCGACGGGCGAGGAGAGCACGGAGACCGACGCGGGCACCGGGACCGGGACCGACGCCGGAACAGAGGCCGGCGACGGCTCCGGGACGGAGCCCACGCCGGAGTCGACCGAGATCAAGCAGGCCGGTGAAGAGGCCTTCACCGGCGCCGACACCACCAAGGTCTGCGGCTGAGCCCATGTCAGATCCCAGAACGTCGAACCGTTCGGCCCCGCAGGCCGACGACGACGTCACGCGTGTCCGGATCCCGCCCAGCTTCACGCCCCAGGGCGCGAGCGGGCGTCCGGGCGCCGACGACGCCATCCCGGTGGGTGACACGGGCGAGCGCCCGCGGGTCGCCCCCGGCGCGGCGTCGAGCAGGCAGCAGCAGGGCGGACCCGCTAATGCGGAGACGCCCGGCGTCGGGGTTCCCGGCGTCGGTGGCGCCCACCGCATCGGACGGCCGGAAGGCTCCGACGAGGCGCGCTACGAACCACGTATCCGTCGACAGTCTTCACGGGAGGTACCGGTGTCCGGCGAGCGCAGGGGGACGAATCCCCCGCCCGTTCCACCACGAAGGTCGGGGCTGCCCGCGCGCAGCGAGTCCGCCGGGCAGGTGCCGAGATCCATCCCGCCGCGGTCGGCCCCGCCGAGCAACGGCGGCCAGCCGCCGCAGGCCATCCCGCCGGGCCGCCCGGTCCGGGCGAGCGCCGGGCCCGTGCGCCCGACGCCGGTGCGCAGCGCGCCCCGTCCCGCCGCCGGCGGCAACGGCCGGGGCGGCGGCTACCCGCAGCAGGGCGCGCTCGCCTCGGGCGGGCGCGGCGGCCGGGGCGGCAGCAACATCCGCATCCGCAAGGGCCGTGTGGCCGGCGTCATCGCGGTGCTCGTGCTCCTCGCGGTCCTCGCGTGGCCGATCGGCCTGCTGATCTGGGCCAACGGCAAGATCCAGCACGTCGAGGCGCTGTCCGGCGCGGACAACACCCCGGGCACCACCTACCTGCTCGCCGGCTCGGACGCCCGCGGCAGCGGCGGCATCGACGACTCCACGAGCGGTGCCCGCACGGACACGATCATGGTGCTGCACAAGCCGCGGTCGGGTCCGGTGGCGCTCATCTCGATCCCCCGCGACACGTTCGCGGAGATGCCCGACGGCTCGGGCAGCAACAAGATCAACGCCGCGTACTCCTACGGCGGCGCGCCGATGCTGGTCCAGGCCGTGGAGCGGCTCAGCGGCCTGACCGTCGACCACTACGTCGAGGTGGGCTTCGGCGGCGTCTCGGGCGTCGTGGACGCCGTGGGCGGCGTGCGGCTGTGCTACCCCGACGACGTGCACGACGTGAAGTCGAAGCTCAAGTGGGAGAAGGGCTGCCACGTCGCGGACGGCAAGACCGCCCTCGCGTTCTCCCGCATGCGCTACTCCGACCCGAAGGGCGACATCGGCCGCGCGGAGCGGCAGCAGCAGGTCATCGCGCAGATCGGCAAGAAGGTCGCCGACCCGGGCGTGCTGCTCAACCCGGCCTCCCAGGTGGGGCTCGCGGACGCCGGCCTGGCGGCCGTGGTGACCGACACCGACACGGGGATCATCGACATCGCGATGCTCGGGCTGGCCTTCCGGTCCGCGAACGGCGACGACGGCGTGACCGGCACCCCGCCGATCGCGACGATCAACTACCGGACGCCGTCGGGCGCCTCGGCGGTGCTGCTGGACGAGAACCAGACCGGCGAGTTCTGGGCCAAGGTCCGCGACGGCGAGTACGCGGCGGGCGAGAAGATCGGCGGCGTGCCGGGCTCCTGACCCGCACCCGCCCCGAACGTGTCAGACGCCCAGGCCCCTCGGGGGACCTGGGCGTCTGACATGTTTCCGGGAGCGAGCCGGATCAGAGCTGGGCGCGCAGCTTCTCGCCCTTGGCGTGCGCCACCTTGCTCAGCTCCTCCTGGAACGCCTCCATGCGCGCGCGCAGCGCCGCGGCCTCGTCGCCTGCGCCGGACGCGAGGATCCGCGCCGCGAGCAGGCCCGCGTTCCGCGCCCCGCCGATCGACACCGTCGCGACCGGCACGCCCGCCGGCATCTGCACGATGGAGAGCAGGGAGTCCATGCCGTCGAGGTACTTCAGCGGCACCGGCACCCCGATCACGGGCAGCGGCGTCACCGACGCCAGCATGCCGGGCAGGTGCGCGGCCCCGCCTGCGCCCGCGATGAGCACGCGCAGCCCGCGGCCGGCGGCCTGCCGCCCGTAGTCGATCATCTCGGTGGGCATGCGGTGCGCGGAGACCACGTCGACCTCGACGGGCACGCCGAACTCGCGCAGCGCCTCGGCCGCCGCCTGCATGACGGGCCAGTCGGAGTCGGACCCCATGACGATGCCGACCTGGGGGTTGGTGCTCATGCGTTCGCCTCTTCCTCGGTGGTCGCGCCGGCAGCAACGGACGCGACGGCGGGCGCGCCGGGCGCGTGCACGACGGCGTCCGGCGTCTCGCCCCGCAGCAGCGCAGCGGCCGCGACGGCCCGGCGGCGCACCTCGTCCAGGTCGTCACCGCTCACGTTCACGTGACCCAGCTTGCGGCCGGGGCGGATGCCCTTGCCGTACAGGTTGACGCGCGCCTCGGGGAACGCGGCGAGCACGTCCGGCAGCGCGTCGGTGAGCTCGTCCAGCGTGGAGCCCAGCACGTTCGCCATGACGGTCCAGGTGGCCGTCGGCTCGGCGGCGCCCAGCGGCAGGTCCAGGACGGCGCGCAGGTGCTGCTCGAACTGGCTGGTCACGGCGCCGTCGATGGTCCAGTGCCCGCTGTTGTGCGGGCGCATCGCGAGCTCGTTGACCAGCACCGTCGGCGTCCCGTCCGGCCCCGGCACCTCGAACAGCTCGACGGCCAGCACGCCGGTCACGTCCAGGCCCTCGGCCACGGTCGCCGCGATCTGGCGGGCCTGCGCGTCGAGGGCGGCGGACAGGCCGGGCGCGGGGGCGATCACCTCGGAGCAGACGCCGTCCCGCTGGATCGACTCCACGACGGGCCAGGGCCGCACCTCGCCGGACGGGCGCCGGGCGACAAGCGCCGCCAGCTCGCGCGTGAACGGCACCTTCTCCTCGACCAGGAGCTGCGGGCCGCCGTCAGCCACGGCCGCGAACCAGTCGGCGACGTCGTCCGGGGAGGTGACCACCCGGACGCCCTTGCCGTCGTACCCGCCGCGGGAGGTCTTGACGACGGCGCTGCCGCCCACCTCGTCGAGGAAGGCCGCCAGGGCGGCCCGCCCCTCCTCGGGGGAGGTCGCGGGCAGCGGCGCCCACCGCGGGCACGGCACGCCGAGCTCGGTCAGGCGCTGCCGCATCACGATCTTGTCCTGCGCCTGCACCAGCGCGTGCGGACCGGGCCGCACGGGCGTCCCGTGCTCGATCAGGTCCGTGAGCAGCGCGTTCGGCACGTGCTCGTGCTCGAACGTCAGCACGGCGGCGGCGCGGTCGCCGTCGGGCGCGATGAGCGAGCGGATCGCGGCCTCGTCGGACGCGACGCCCACCGGTGCGTCGGTGACGACCTGCGCCGCGGACGACGCCGGGTCCTCGACCAGGACGCGCAGCCGGATGCCCAGCTCGCCGGCGGCGGGGGCCATCATGCGGGCGAGCTGCCCGCCGCCGACGACGGCTACGACGGGTGGGCCGGACTGACGGAACTCTGTTGCACTCACGTCGGTGAAGCCTACCGGCGGCCGCGCACCTTCTTCTGCCCGAGGGTGGAGATCTTCGACCCGACCGGCAGCACCTGGTGCGGGTCGAGGGTCTTCGGCACGCCCGAGAGGAACACCGAGAACACCGGCGGGGTGCGCTGCGTGAGCTGCAGGTTGCCGCCGTCGGCCGCGACGAGGTCGCGCGCCAGGGCGAGGCCCAGGCCCGTCCCCGCGCCGGACGTGACGCCGCGCTCGAAGATCTTGCCCTGCATGTCCTCGGGCACGCCGTCGCCCTCGTCCGTGACCTCGACGGCCATGGCGCCGCGCTGCCCCTCGCGGATCCGGAGGGTCGTGGTGCCGTCGCCGTGCTTGAGCGAGTTCTCCAGCAGGGTGGACAGCACCTGGGCGAGCGCACCCGGGGTCGCCAGCACGCGGGCGCCGCCCGAGTCCTCGACGTTCAGGTGCCGGCCGGCCCGCTCGAAGGTCTCGCGCCACTCCTCCTCCTGCTGGAGGAAGACGACGGCGACGTCCACCGACTCGGTGGTGCCGCCCTGCGCGCGCCGGGAGCGGGCGAGCAGGTCGTCGACCACGCCGACCAGGCGTTCCACCTGTTCGAGCGAGATCCGGGCCTCCTCCTGCACCTCGGGCTCGCTGGAGGTGAGCGTGATCTCCTCCAGGCGCATCGTCAGCGCCGTCAGCGGCGTGCGGAGCTGGTGCGACGCGTCCGACGTGAACTGCCGTTCCACCGCGAGCCGCGCCGCGAGCCGGTCCGAGCTGCGGGCCAGCTCGGCCGCCACCAGGTCGATCTCCTCCACCCCGGAGGGGTCCAGCCGTGGACGCACCTGTCCCGCGCCGAGCTGTTCCGCCGACGCCGCGAGGTACACGAAGGGTTGCGCCAGCCGGTTCGCCTGCCACGCCGCCGTGACGGCGCCGGCGGCGAAGGCCCCCACGCTGCCGAACACGACGAGCACCACGACGTTGATCGCCTTGATGTACGCGGGCCAGGCCGAGACCGAGACCAGCACGCCCATGACGGGCTGCTCCTCGGAGATGAGCCCTCGCTCGATCGTCGCGCCGGCGATGGGCTCGCCCGAGGTGAGCTGCTCGCCGTTCGGCTGGTTCACCGTGACGTAGGCGACGATGTCGTTGCCCTGCGGCTGTACCGCCCGGTCCAGGACCGACTGGTCGACGAAACCGGCCTCGGCTGCGGAGCGGTTGCGCTCGTAGGAGTTGACGGAGGAAGCCAGGAGGTCCTGCACCCGGGTCTCGACCCGCTGCTCTTCCTGGCCGTAGATGTAACGGGCACCGAAGATCGCGAGCGGGATGCCCAGGAGCAGGACCGCGACCGCAACCGCGGCGATCGTCGCCTGCAGTACGCGGGCGCGCATCTGGCTAGCTCGCCCCGATCTCGAAACGGAAGCCGAGGCCGCGCACGGTGGAGACGTAGCGCGGGGCGTTCGCGTCGTCACCGAGCTTGCGGCGCAGCCACGAGACGTGCATGTCCAGCGTCTTGGTGGAACCGACCGGGTCGGAGCCCCACACGTCGCGCATCAGCGTGTCCCGGACGACCACGGAGCCGGCGTTCTGCACGAGGACGCGCAGCAGGTCGAACTCCTTGGTGGTCAGGTGCAGCTCGCGGTCGCCCTGGAAGGCGCGGTGCGCGGAGACGTCGACGCGGACGTCCTGCGCATGCAGCTCCTCCTCCTCGCCCGTCTCGCCGTGCGAGCGGCGCAGCAGCGCACGCACGCGGGCGAGCAGCTCGGCCAGGCGGAAGGGCTTGGTGACGTAGTCGTCGGCACCGGCGTCGAGGCCCACGACGAGGTCGACCTCGTCGGCACGGGCGGTCAGCACCAGCACGGGCACGGTGAGGCCGTTGGCCCTGATCTCGCGCGCGACATCGAGCCCGTCCATGTCGGGAAGGCCCAGGTCCAGAACGACGATGTCCGCACCGGTCGAGCTCTCGATCGCACCTTTGCCGGTTCCTTGCACGACGACGTCGTATCCCTCACGGGAGAGCGCTCGTGCCAACGGCTCGGCAATGGCCGGGTCGTCCTCGGCTAGGAGTACGTGAGTCATTTCGCCATCGTAGGGCATAACCGACGCTCTGGCGCTACCCGGTCACGGCTCTTGACAGCCGTCAGACCGAATCCTTTCGGCTGACACCGCGATGACGCAAGTGCTACCACGGTATGACGCGCCGGCGCAACGGTTCCACCTACTCTGACCTGCATGGGTTGGTACGAGCGGTGGCAGGGGTGGACGGAGCGGCACAGGTTCCTCGTGGACCTCACGTGGACCGTCCTGCTCGGGCTCCTCGCGCTCGTCCTGTCGACCGACATGTACTCGTCCGGGCCGACGACACAGGCCATGATCATCTCGGCCTCGGTGCTCGCCCCGATGCCGTGGTGCCGCACCCGTCCGGTGGTCTCCTGCGCCGCGGTCTTCGTCGCCTGCATGGTGCACATGACGTTCCTCGAGGTGCCGGTCGTCCTGCCCGCGGACCTCGTCGTGCTCGTGTCCCTGTACTGCGTCACCGTCTACGGGCCCCGGTGGTCGTACCTGGCGGCCGGCGGGGCCGCGGTCGTCGGGGTTCTGACCCTCGGGATCTCGGGCTGGATCAACTTCGGCAGCAGCCTCGCGCACGGGATCCCCACGATGATCGGCGCCGGCTCCCTGCTGGCCACCGCCTTCGCCCTCGGCCTGGTGCGCAGGTCCCGCCGCCTCATGATGGAGGCGCTGCGCGACCGCGCCGAGCGCCTCGAGATAGAACGCGACCAGCAGGCGCAGATCGCCACCGCCGCCGAGCGGGCCCGCATCGCCCGCGAGATGCACGACATCGTGGCCCACTCCCTGTCCGTGGTCATCGCGCAGGCCGACGGCGGGCGGTACGCCGCGGCCGCCGACCCGGCGGCCGCCCAGCGCTCGCTCGGCACCATCGCCGAGACCGGCCGGGCGGCGCTGGCCGACATGCGCCGGCTGCTCGGCGTGCTCCGCGAGGGCCCGGACGACGGCGGCATCCCGCTGGGCCTGGTGGCGCCGGACGGCGCGCCGTCGGGCCGCCCCCGGCCGCCGTCCGGCGCGGGCGGCCCGGTGACCGGTCCTGGTGCCGACCGGGCCGGCGAGACGGGAGCCGTGGTCCCGGACGCCGCCGCGCCCTTGCGCCCCCAGCCCGACGTCACGGACCTGCGCGACCTCGTCGACCAGGCCCGGGCCGACGGCCTGCGCGTCTCCTGGGCCCGGGTGGGCGTGGAGCGGCGGCTGCCGCCCGGCGTCGGGCTCACGCTGTTCCGGGTGTGCCAGGAGGCGCTCACCAACGTCCGCAAGCACGCCGGCCCCCGGCCCGCCGTCACCCTGCTGCTGCGCTGGGGCGAGGAAGAGGTGGAGCTGCGCGTGGACGACGACGGCCGCGGGCTGGCGGCGGCCGGCACCGCCGACGCGGCCGCACCGCAGCCGGCGGCCGGGTTCGGCCTGCTGGGGATGCGGGAGCGCGCCGAGATGTTCGGCGGGACGCTCACGGCCGGGCCGCGCGGCGGCGGCGGGTTCTCGGTCCGGTTCGTCGTGCCGATCCCGCGGGCCGAGGCCCACGAGCCGGCCGCCTCCGCGGAGCCCGCTGAGCCCGCCGTCGCAGCAGCACCCACCACCGAACCGAGCACCACGCCCAAGGAGAACGATGACTGACGCCCTCGACACGCCCGTACGGGTCGCCCTGGTCGACGACCAGCCGCTGGTCCGCGCCGGGCTGCGGATGGTGATCGACTCCCAGCCCGACCTTCGGGTGGTGGTCGAGGCCGACGACGGCCGCGACGCGCTGCGCCTGCTCGCCGCGACGGCGTCCGACGTGGTGCTGATGGACGTGCGCATGCCGGGCATGGACGGGCTGTCCGCGACGCGTGCGCTGCTGGGCGAGGGCGGTGTCGCGGCGGGCGACCCGCGCGTCGTCGTGCTGACCACATTCGACCTCGACGAGTACGTGCTCGACGCGATCCGGGCGGGGGCCAGCGGGTTCCTGCTCAAGGACGCCCAGCCCGAGGAGCTGCTCACGGCGATCCGCACGGTGCACCAGGGCGACGCGGTGATCGCGCCGTCGTCCACGCGGCGGCTCATGGAACGCCTGGTCACCGCGCTGCCGCCCGAGGAGGCGGCGGGTCCCCAGGAGGCGCTGGCCGGACTCACGGGCCGCGAGCGCGAGGTCCTGGTGCTCATGGCGCGCGGACGGTCCAACACGGAGATCGCGTCGGACCTGTTCGTCGCGGAGGCGACGGTCAAGACGCACGTCGGCCGCATCCTCGCGAAGCTCGACGCGCGGGACCGAGTCCAGGCCGTCGTGACGGCGTACGAGACGGGCCTGGTCCGCCCGGGCGCCTGACCCACCCGTTGAGTGCTGGATATTTGCGCCGCTACGGCCGTTCCGAGCGCAGATACCCAGCACTCAACGGTTGCTAATCGACGGCTACTCGGCGGCGAGTGCCGCGACCGGGTGGGTGCGGACGGCGGCGCGGGCTGGTACCACCGAGGCGAGCAGCCCGGCGACGAGCGCGATGGCGAGGACCACCCCCACCTCGGTCCACGGGACGACGAGCGGCACCTGGCCGAGCACGGACAGCGCGGTCGTGGCGCCCACCCAGCCGTAGACCAGGCCCAGCACGATGCCCAGCACCGCGCCGACGCCGGCGATGACCATTCCTTCGACGGCGAGCGTGGCCCGGAGCTGGCCGCGCGAGAGCCCGATGGCCCGCAGCATCGCGTTCTCGCGCGTGCGCTCGATGACGGAGAGCGACAGCGTGTTGGCCACGCCGACCAGCGCGATGAGCACGGCGACGGTGAGCAGCCCGACCACGATGGAGAGGATCACGTCGACCATCTGCTGGTAGGTGGACCGTTCGACGACGGTCCCGGTGACGCCGACGGTCTCCCCCGTGGTCGAGACCGCCGCCTGCACGGCGGAGACGACGTCGGCGGCGTCGCGGTCGTCGTCGACCTGCGCCCACACCTCGCCGGGGGCCAGGCCCGGCGCGATGGCGGCGAGGTCCTGGGGCGTCAGGTAGGCGCGGTCGGAGCGGGAGCCGCTGTGCACGACGTCGAGGGTGACCCGGCCGCCCGGACCGGTGAGCACGAGCGTGTCGGCACCCGCCAGGTCGTACAGCGTGGCGGCCCGCTGCGGCACGACGATCGTGCCCGGCCGCAACCGGTCGGCGTCGGCGGGGGTGTTCGCGACGGACCGCAGGTCCACCGGGTCGACGGCGGCGACCTGCACGGGCGTGCCGCCGTCGGCCCGGCGGGCCGACGCGTTCGTCACCGGGACCACGGCGCCCAGCCCGTCGACGCCGGCCAGGGCGTCGGTGACGGCGGCGGGCACGGCGGCCGCGGCACCGTCGGCGTCGTGCGCGGTGCTGGTGACGCGCAGGTCGACCGGGAACCGCACGTCGAGCTGGTCGTTCATGGTGAGGCGGGCGCTGGCGGCGCCCGTGGTCATCATGGAGACCAGAGTGACGCCGATGAGCAGGGCGGTGGAGGTCGCCGCCGTCCGCCGGGGGTTGCGCAGCGCGTTGGCGGAGGCCAGGCGGGCCGTCGCGCCCCCGGCGCCGGCCAGGCGCCCGAAGAGGGCGGCGACGCGGGGCAGCCAGAAGACGGATCCCACGATGATGCCGACGAGCGACACGGAGCCGCCCAGGACCGCGGCGAACAGCCCGGTGTCGATGCTGCCGGACCTGCCGAGGGCCACGCCGGCGGCCATCACCGCGAGCCCGCCCAGGGTGGCGAACGCCGCGAACACGGCGCGCGCCCGGCCGGTCCCTGCCGGGTCGAGGCCGGCGGCCGGGCGCAGCGCGGCGAGCGGGGCGACGCGCGACGCCGCCCGCGCCGGCGCGACCGCGGCGGCGAGGGTGACCAGCAGCCCGGCGGCGAGCGGCACGAGGAACGCCGTCGGGGTCAGGGGGATCGTCCGCGGCAGCGCCACCCCGAGGTCGAAGGCCGGCGCGACCAGGAGCCCCGCCTGCACGAACAGCGAGCCGACGACGATGCCCGCCACCGAAGCGACCGTGCCGAGCAGCACCGCCTCGAGCAGGACGCTCCCGTGGATCTGCCCGGTGCCCGCGCCCACGCAGCGCAGCAGCGCGAGGGTGTGCGACCGCTGCGCCACCAGCACCTGGAACGTGTTGGCGATGACCAGGCCCGCGACCACGAGGGACACGGCGGCGAGGGCCAGGACGAACACGAGGTAGACGATGTTCTGGCCGCCGGAGATCCCCGCCACCACGTCCTCGGCGTACTCCTTTGGGGTGGTGACGCCGGTGGCGGACGGGACGGCCGCGGCGAGGGCGCCCCGGACCGCCGCAACGGCGGCCTCGTCGCCGGGCCGGTCGAGGGCGACGACGACGGTCCGCATGCCGGGCGCCGCGCCGGGCGCCTTGTCGGCCGGCTTGCCCGACGTCGCGCCGGACCCGGCGAGCTGCCGCTCCAGCGCCGCCGGGGTGACCACGGCGACGCCGCCGCCCGCGGCGTACGCCGAGACGGGGTCGTCGACCAGGCCCGAGACCGTGAGCGTCTCGACGGCCTCCTGGCCGCCGTAGCACTCGGCGCCGCGCTCGCCGAGGCCGGGCGTGCCCGGGTCGGGCTTCCCGGCGCGCAGGCAGCGCGTCGACGAGACGGTGTCGCCCACGCCGACGCCGAACAGCTCCGCGACGTCCACGGGAAGGGCGATGCGGTCCGGACCGTCCGGCCAGGCGCCGTCGGCCAGCACCAGCGGCGTCAGCCGGGGGTCGGACGGCGCCGCGACGAGCGACTGGCGGACCGTCCGGCCGCCGTGCGCGAGCTCCGCGTACGTGCCGCGGAACCCGTCGGCCGCCGCGACGCCGTCGACGGCGCGCACCGCGTCGACGTCGGCCGGCGTCATCGTGCCCGCCCGGTCGAAGACCACGAGGTCCGCGTCCGCGTACTGCGCGGCCACCTGGTCGTACGTGGTGCGGGTGACGACGGTGCCGGCCTGCAGCGTTGCCGCGACGAACGCGGTGCTGATGAGCACCGCGAGCCCCGCGGCGGCGAGCCGGCCGAGGCTGCGCCGCATCTGCGCCAGCGTGAGGCGGACGGTGGGGCCGACGGTCAGCACGCGCGGCCGGGCCGGTCCGAGGGGAGGTACACGATGGGGGTCCACGGGATCTCTCCTCGGGTCGTCGCGGCTGCTGCGTGCTGACCGTCCTTGCGGGGCGCTACTCCGCGGCGAGCGCCGCCACGGGGTGGGTGCGCACGGCGGCCCGCGCCGGCACGACCGAGGCGACCAGCCCCGCGACCAGGGCGACGCCGAGCACCAGCGCGATGTCGGTCCACGGGACCGCGAGCGGCACGGTGCCCACCGAGGACAGGGCCGAGGCCGCGCCTGCCCAGCCGTACACGAGGCCCAGCACGATCCCGAGCACCGCGCCGACCCCGGCGATCAGCATGCCCTCGACCGCGAGCGTGGCCCGCAGCTGCCCGGTGGAGAGCCCGATCGCGCGGAGCATGGCGTTCTCGCGGGTCCGCTCGACGACGGACAGGGAGAGCGTGTTGGCCACGCCGATGAGCGCGATGATCACGGCCACCGCGAGCAGGCCGACCACGATCCCCAGGACGACGTCGATCACCTCCTGGTAGGCCTCCCGTTCGACGACCGCGCCGGTCACGTCCACGGCCTCGCCGGTCACGGAGACGGCGTCCTGCACGGCGGCGACGGCGTCCGCCGGGTCCTTGCCCTCGGCGACGCTCCCCCAGAGGGTGTTCGCGCTCATGTCCCGGGTGAAGCCGGCCAGGTCGAGCGTGGTCAGGTAGGCGGAGGAGGTACGCAGGTCGGTGCGGACGACGTCCAGGGTCACCTCGCCGGCCGGTCCGGTGAGCGTGAGACTGTCGCGCCCCTCCAGGCCGTAGTCCTCGGCGACCTGGTCGGGCAGGAGCAGTGTGCCGCGCTCCAGCGACGCGACGTCGCCCGGCGTGTTCAGCACCTCTCGCAGCTGCTCGGGTTCTGCCGCGGTGACCGGGAGCACCGTCCCGTCGTCACCGCCCACGTCCGCGGTGGACGTCGTCACCTCGGCCACGGCGCGCAGGTCGTCGACGCCGCGCACGGCCTCGGTCACGGAGCCCGGCAGGACGACGAGGTTCCCCTCGGCGTCGTACGACGTCGAGGAGACCTGGAGGTCCACGGGGTACTGCGCGTCCAGCTCCTCGTCCAGGGCGAGCCGGGCGCTGGCGGCGCCCGTGGTCATCATGGAGACGAGCGTGACCCCGATGAGCAGGGCGGTCGCCGTCGCCGCCGTGCGACGCGGGTTGCGCTGCGTGTTGGCAGCCGCGAGCCGAGCGGCGGGGCCGGCCGAGCCGATCAGGCGGCCGATACCGGCGGCGACCTTGGGCAGCCAGAAGACGGCACCGATCACCACTCCCACCAGCGACACACAGCCACCGGCCACGGCGGCCAGCACGCCGATGTCTGCCTTGTCGGTCATCCCCAGGTAGACCCCGCCGGCCATGACGGTGAGTCCACCGAAGGTGGCGAGGCCGGCCAGGACCGCACGGGCCCGGCCGGCACCGCGCAGCGTCGGCGCATCGGTAGGCCGCAGGGCGGCGAGCGGAGCCACGCGGGAGGCCGCACGGGCCGGGGCGAGCGCGGCAGCGAGCGTCACCAGCACGCCGACGGCGAGCGGGAGGAGCACCACGGGCGCACTCACGGCGATGGCCGCGGGCAGCTGGACCCCGAGGTCGAAGACCGGCGCCAGCAGCAGGCCACCCTGCACGAGCAGGGACCCGAGGAGCACGCCCGCCACCGAGGCGACGAGACCGAGGATGGCTGCCTCGAGCAGGACGCTGCGGTAGACCTGGCCGGTGTCCGCGCCGACGGCGCGGAGCAGGGCGAGGGTCCGCGACCGCTGCGCGACGAGCACCTGGAAGGTGTTGGCGATGACGAGGCCGGCGACGACGAGCGCCACGGCGGCGAAACCCAGGACGAACACCAGGAAGATGATGTTCTGGCCGCCCGTGAGGCCTGCTACGACCTCCTCGGCGTACTCCTGCGTTGTCACGACGCCGGTGGCCGCCGGGACCGCGGCGGTGAGCGCGTCCCGGACCGCCTCGGTCGCGGCCGGGTCACCCGGCTGGTCGAGGGCCACGACGATCTCCTGGAGCGTCTCCGGCTGACCGGGCTCCCGGTCGCCGGCGAGCCACCGGCTCATGGCCTCCGGGCTGACGACAGCCATGCCGCCGGCGAGCGCGTAAGCCTGGTTCGGGTCGTCCACCAGCCCCGAGACCGTCAGCTTCTCGTTGACGTCGTGGCCGTCGTAGTAGCTGCTGCCGTCGTCCGCGACGGTGGGCTCGTCGTCCAGCACCCAGCGGTTGGAGGAGACGGTGTCCCCCACGCCGAGGTCGAACCGCTCCGCGACGTCCGCCGGGAGGGCGATGCCGTCGGATCCTTCCGGCCACGCCCCGTCCGTCAGGACCAGCGGGGAGAGCCGGGGGTCGGAGGCCTGCGGGACGATCGACTGGTAGATCGTCTTTCCGCCGTGGTTGAGCGCCACATAGGTGCTCAGGGAACCGTCGGCCGCCGCGACACCGTCGGTGGCTCGTACGGCCTCGACGTCGTCCGGCGTCAGGGCCGCGGCGTCGTCGGACACCACGAGGTCGGCGTCGGCGTACTGGGCCGCGACCTGGTCGTACGTCGTGCTCGTGATGACGTTGCCCACCAGGAGCGTGGCCGCGACGAACGCGGTGCCGATGGCGATCGCGACACCCGCGGCGGTGAGCCGGCCGATGCTGCGGCGCATCTGCCCCAGGGTCAGGCGCGCTGTGGGGAAGGAGTTCGACATCACGCACCCGTCCCGGACACGGCGCCCGTGGCCCCGGTGGTGACGGCGGGCTCGAGCGTGCGCAGGGCGTCCAGCCCGGCCATCGCGGACTCCGGGGTGGGGTCGGAGATGTCGCCGGCGATACGGCCGTCGGCGATCAGCACGACCCGGTCCGCATACGCGGCCGCGGATGGGTCGTGGGTGACCATGATGATCGTGCGGCCCAGCTCGCGCACGGAACGGCGCAGGAACGACAGGACCTCCGCGCCGGAGCGGGAGTCGAGGTTGCCGGTGGGCTCGTCGGCGAACACGACGTCGGGCTGCGCGATCAGCGCACGCGCGATCGCGACCCGCTGCTGCTGCCCGCCGGACAGCTCGCCGGGGCGGTGGGTCAGGCGCCCGGTCAGGCCCAGGGTCTCCACCAGCGTGTTCAGCCACGCCCGGTCCAGGGTCGCGCCGGCCAG
>NZ_JBHWZO010000014.1:0-44698 GCF_042728455.1 Promicromonospora sp. NPDC060204 | reverse complement strand
GCGGTTCCGCGCCGGGCGGGTGCCTCGTTCCTCGGCCCCCACCCTCCGCTGCACCTCCGGCTCAGTCGACGGTCGCGTCGACCGTGACCTCGATGTTGCCCCGCGTCGCGTTCGAGTACGGGCAGACCGCGTGCGCGGCCTGGACCAGGCCGTCGGCGGTGGCCTGGTCCACACCGGAGAGCTCGACGTGCAGCGCGGCGCTCAGGTTGAACGCGCCGCCGTCGGCAGGGTGGATGCTCACCTCGGCGACCACGGCGGAGTCGCTGACCGTGATCTTCTGCGCCGCGGCGACGGCCTTGAGCGCGCTGTGGAAGCACGAGGCCCAGCCCGCGGCGAACAGCTGCTCGGGGTTGGTGGCGCCGCCCGGACCGCCCATGTCGGCAGGGATCGCCAGCTTGAGGTCCAGCACACCGTCGTCGCTCACCGCGCGGCCTCCCGCGCGGCCGTCGCCGGTGGACGTCGCGACGGCGGTGTAGATGCTGTCAGCCATGGGATGCGCTCCTTCTCGAGGCCGGGAACCGAACGCCCGGACCATGTAGACGAACTAGTACGTCTACACTAGCACCCGATCCGGCCGGTTCGAACGAGCGACGACGAGAGCCCGCCGCCACGGTGAGGTGGCGACGGGCTCTGGTGCGACCTGAGCGGATGTGGGGCGGGTGCGGCTACACCCGGGAACCGGCGGCCTGACCTGCGTCGATGACGGCGAAGAACGCACGCTCCAGGGCGCCGCCGACGTGGGCGGGGTCATCGAGGTACCCCGACAGCATGGCGCCGTCGCGCAGCATCATCAGCTCCTCGGCCGCCTGCTCGGCGTCGGTCACGCCCAGCTCTGCGGCCATCGCGGCGAAGGTCTGCCGGTACCAGGTGCGGTGCCCGGCGACCACCTTGCGGACCTCGCTGCCGGGCTCGGCGTACTCCGCCGCGGCGTTGATGAACGAGCAGCCCCGGAAGCCGGGCTTGCACGCCTCGGTGCCGACGGTCGCGGCGAACCGGCGGAGCGCCTCGGCGTCGCCGGCGGACGCGCGCAGCCCGTCGAGCGCGCCGCGCTCCCTCGCCGCCTGTCGCTCCAGGTAGGCCACCACCAGGGTGTCCTTGGTCCGGAAGTGCCGGTAGAAGGTGACCTTGGTGATCCCCGCGCGCTCGATGATCTTGTCCGCGCTGACCGCCCGGATCCCGTGGGCGTAGAACAGCTCGGTGGCCGCGTCGAGGATGCGGTCCCGGGTGGATGGGGCCGACGTCGTGCTCATGGGCGCACCTGCCTCCGTACTCGTTCCGACGATCTGAGAAGAAGAGTCTACCCGGAGGTGTACTGACGGGTTCGTCTACCTCGGTCGGCCCACACCCCGGGGTTTCCACTTCGCCGTCCGGTGGGGGAGAATGACATCCGTGGTTATCCGGAACGCCCGATTCGTCCCGCACCACCGACCTGTGTCCGTCGCGGCTCTGCTCGCGGTCGGCGCCCTCGTCCTGGCCGGTTGTACCGTGCCGACGGCCGAGGGCGATGACGGCAAGACGGGGGAGAAGTTCCAGGTCAGGGACCCCTCCGGGCCGGCCCTGGTGCTCGACTCGACCGACCCCGCCGAGCTGGCCCTCACGGCGAGCCAGGCCTTCTTCCACGCCTCCCCGATCGCGGTCATCGCCTCGGCGGACGACGTCGACGCGCGGGCGACCGCCGCGGCCACCGGCGCCGCCGTCACCGCGCCGGTGCTGCTGACCGACGGCGGCGTCTCGGACACCAACGTCGTGGCCGAGCTCGAGCGGCTCGGGGCGGGCACGGTCGTCGTCGTCGGCGACGAGCAGGCCGTCGCGGACGTGGGGCCCGCCGCGGGCGACGCCGAGGTGGTCCGCTTCGACCCGGGCGCGCTGAGCGCGGCCGCCGAGGCCGCCGCCTCCGCGGGCAAGGACGACGCGGGCACGAAGGACGACGCCAAGGTCGAGCTGCCGACCGCCGACCGCCTTCACGCGGCCGATCTGGCCGGGCTGCGCGCGGACATCCCCGACGTCAGCGACCCGGAGCTGCTGCAGGAGGTCCTCGTCGCCGTCGACCCGAAGCCGGGGCAGGAGGCCGCCATCGGCACGGCCCTGGCGGCCGGCGCCGTGCCGGTCGAGGTGCCCGGCGGCGACATCGCGGCCGACGCGGGCACCGTCGAGACGATCCGTGCCCTCAAGCCGCTCGGCGTGGTCGGGATCGGCGCCGAGTTCGGCGCCGCGGAGGACCTGGGCTGGCAGGTCGCGGTGGCGACGTCGGGCGCGACGCTGCCGGACGGCTCGCTGCAGCTCTTCCCGGGCCGCTACATCTCGACGTCGTACACGGTGCCCGCGGGCATCGCCGACCCGGCGGCGGACGCCGTCCGCGCCGTGAACGCGGCCACCACGAACGGCGAGCTGCTGGGCGGCTCGCCCCTGGTGACCGTCACGGCGAGCGTGCGGTCGAGCGTGCCGGGCGAGGACGGCGACTACGTGGACGAGCAGCCGCTGGAGCTGCTCACGCCCGCCGTCGAGGCGATCCGCGACGCCGGGCAGATCGTGCTGCTCGACGTGGCGCCCGGCGTCCAGCCGCTCGCCGCGCAGCTCGAGGAGCTCGAACCGCTGCTGAAGCAGTCGGGCGTCGGCCTGTCCGTGCACCCCGAGTTCCGGGTCGCGGGCAACGGCGCGGAGTCGGGATCGGTCCCCGTGGCGGAGCTCCAGGAGGTCGTGGACCGGCTCGCCCGGATCGCCACCGCGCAGGGGCTGCCGCAGATCATGCTGGAGGTGCACCAGTCCACGGCGGCGTCCGTCGTGGGCCGGTCGGACCTGCGGATCCCGTCGCAGGTCGCGGTGGTCTTCACCGCGGCAGGCCCGGCCGCGGGCCAGGCGACGGCGGGCGGTGTCTGGGCCGACGTCGCGAACGACCTGCCCGCCCACGCGGTGCTCGGCTGGTCCGCGCCGAGCGAGGTGCCCGCCGACGCGACCAGCATCCTGCCCACCGAACCGCTCCTGGGCCTGGTCTCCGCCGGCTGAACCTGCCAAACTGCGGGCATCCATCGGAGCGAAGGGGCCCTAACAATCGTGACCACCGTGAGCAGCGGCGCGGCCGTCGTCGCCGACGCCATCATCCCCGTACCTGTCGAGCTCGTCGCCGGCGAGGGGGTCCTGGACCTCAGGTCGGTCACCGTGCACGCGCCCGACGCCGCGACCGAACGCCTCGCGGGTGAGCTGCTCACGAGCGCGGGCGCCGCGGTCGTGGCGGACGGCGCCGTCGGGGCGGACGGCGGTCCCGGGGCGGACGGCGCCGCGGCCGTCACGCTGACCGTCGACCCCGCCGCCGGCCCCGCGGGCTCACAGAACCCCGAGCGCTACACGCTCGCCGTGACCGCCGAGGGTGTCTCCGTCGCGGCCCCCGAGCGCTCCGGCCTGCTGCACGGCGTCCGGACCCTGCGCCAGCTCGTCAACGCCGGCCGGTTCGGCGCCGACGGCGACGGCTCTGCGACCGACGGACCGCTCGAGGTGCGCGCCGTCGTCGTGCGCGACGAGCCGCGGTACGGCTGGCGCGGGCTGTCGTTCGACGTGGTGCGGCACTGGTTCGGGCCCGCGGACCTGCGGGCGGTCGTGGACCTCGTGGGCTCGTACAAGATGAACCGGCTGCACCTGCACCTGTCCGACGACCAGGGCTGGCGCCTGGAGATCCCGTCCCGGCCCGCGCTGACGGAGAAGTCGTCGCAGGGTGCGGTGTCGGGCGCGACCGGCGGGTTCCTCACCGCCGACGAGTACCGCGAGCTGCAGGAGTACGCGGCCGAGCGGGAGATCGTGATCGTCCCGGAGATCGACGTGCCGGGGCACGTCAACGCGGCGACCCACGCCTACGGCGAGCTCACGCCGTCGGGCGAGGCCACCGAGGCCTACGACGGGATCGAGGTGGGCTTCTCGAAGCTGCACTTCGACCTGCCGACCACCGAGCCGTTCCTGCGGGACGTGTTCACCGACGTCGCGCGCATGACGCTGGGGCCATGGGTGCACTTCGGCGGCGACGAGGTGCTGGTGATGCAGCCCGAGGAGTTCGGCCGGTTCGTGGTGCTCTGCCAGCAGATCATCGCGGGCGCGGGCAAGATCCCCGTCGCGTGGCAGGAGGCGGCCGGCTCCGCGCACGGCGACCAGGCGGCGGTGGCGGCGCTGGCCGGTTCGGACGCCGGTTCCGAGGCGGGTTCCGCCGACGGCGGCCCGGCGGCTCACGACGGCGAGGCGCCCGGCGGCGAGGCACCCGCCCTGGTCGAACCCGGCACCGTGCTCCAGTACTGGGACACCCGGCCCGACCCGGCACCGTTCCTGCGCGCCGCGCAGGCCGGCGCGAAGTTCGTGATGTCCCCGGCCGACCGGGCCTACCTCGACATGAAGTACACGCCGGAGCACCCGCTCGGCCAGCAGTGGGCCGCGTTCGTCGAGCTGCACGACTCCTACGACTGGGACCCGGCGACCCTCGTCGAGGGGCTGCCCGAGTCGGCGATCGAGGGCGTCTCGGCCGCCGTCTGGACCGAGACCCTGCTCAACCGCGACCACCTGTTCTCGATGCTGCTGCCCCGCCTAGCGGCGGTGGCCGAGGCCGCGTGGTCGCAGCCCGGCGTCAAGGACTGGGAGTCGTTCCGAGCCCGGATCGCGGTCGAGGCGGGAGCCTGGCGCCGCGACGGCGCCAGCTACCACCCGACCCCCCAGATCGACTGGTAACCCCCGATCCCACCTCGTTGAGTGCTGGCTATCTGTTGGGTCCGAGCCGGGATTCCAACAAATAGCCAGCACTCAACGGGGTGGGGAGGGGCGGGCTGCCAGGGCCGCCGCGTACAGGTCGCGCTTGGCCACGCCCGTGGCGTCCGCTACCTCGGCGACCGCCGTCTTGAGCCGCTCGCCCGCGGCGACCCGCTCCAGCACCTCGCCCACGACGTCGTCCACGCTCGCCTGCACCGCCGGGGCCCCGCCGACCACCACGCAGATCTCGCCGCGGAGCTGCTCGGCCGCGGCGCGCTCCGCGAGGTCCGCGAGCGGGCCGCGCAGCACCTCCTCGTACGTCTTGGTCAGCTCGCGCGCGACGGCGGCCGGGCGGGTGTCGCCGAACGCCGCGGCCATGGCGTCGAGCGTCTCGGCGATCCGGTGCGGCGCCTCGAAGAACACCATGGTGCGCGGCTCGGCGGTCAGCGCGGCGAGCGTCCGGGCGCGGTCGCCGGCCTTGCGCGGCAGGAAGCCCTCGAACGTGAACCGGTCGGTCGGCAGGCCGGAGAGCGCCAGCGCGGTCAGCACCGCGCTCGGCCCGGGCGCGGCCGTGACGCGCAGGTCGCGCTCGATCGCCCGCTCCACGACGCGGTACCCCGGGTCGGAGACGGACGGCATGCCGGCGTCGGTCACGACCACCACGGTGCCGCCGTCGGCGACGACGTCGAGGAGCTCGTCCGCGCGGGCCGTCTCGTTGTGCTCGTGGTAGCTGGTCACCTTGCCGCGCACCTCGACGCCGAGCCGTCCGGCGAGGGCGTGCAGGCGGCGCGTGTCCTCGGCGGCCACCACGTCGGCGTCGGCCAGCAGGCGGACCAGGCGCGGCGAGGCGTCCTCCGCGTTGCCGATCGGGGTGGCGGCCAGGACGAGAGTGCCGGCCTCGGGCGCAGGCCCGGGAACCGGGGACGAGTCGGTCATGAAGCACACTGTCCCACGCTCTATGCTGGCCCGGTGTCTCAGCAGCCTGAAGCCACCGGAGCGCATCACGCCGCAGTGCAGCAGGCTCTGCCTGGAACCTACGGGGCGCACGTGCGCCGCGAGGCGGTCGGCGGCGGGATGACGCCGACGGGATCGTTCCCCGCCGTCGCCCCGGCCGAGCCGCCGGTGCGCGACCGCCTCCTGCGCGACCTGCTGGGCGAGCGCCGCCTCGCGCTCGGCCGCCGTGCCTCGGACCGGTTCTGGGGCATCTTCGGCGCGCTGATCGTGACGGCGATCGCCGCCGGCGCGCGGCTGTACGCGCTGGGCCGTCCGGGCAAGCTGGTCTTCGACGAGACGTACTACGTCAAGGAGGCATGGTCGCTGGCCAGCCTCGGCTTCGAGGCCGCGTGGCCCGACAAGCCCAACCCGGCGTTCGAGGCCGGCGACGTCAGCTCGTACAAGACCGACGAGGCCGAGTACGTGGTCCACCCGCCCGTCGGCAAGTGGATGATCGCCATCGGGATGCGCCTCATGGGCGGCGCGACCGACCCGATGGCCTGGCGCATCGCCAGCGCCGTCATCGGCGTGGTGGCCGTGTTCCTCATGGTGCGGATCGCCCGCCGCATGTTCTCGTCCACCCTGCTGGGCCTGGTCGCGGGCCTGCTGCTCGCGGTCGACGGCGAGGCGATCGTGCACTCGCGCACCGGCCTGCTGGACCAGTTCCTCATGTTCTGGGTGCTCGTCGGCTTCGGCTGCCTGGTGATGGACCGCGAGTGGGCCAGACGCAGGCTCGCCGACCGGGTGGCGCAGATCGTCGAGGCGGGCGGGGCGATCGGCCGGTACGGGCCACGGCTGGGGTTCCGGTGGTGGCGGCTCGCGGCGGCCGTGTCGCTGGGTCTGGCCTGCGGCGTGAAGTGGTCGGGCCTGTACTTCGTCGCGGCGTTCGGCATCCTCACCGTGGTCTGGGACCTCACGGCCCGCCGCACGGCCGGCATCGGGCGGTGGTGGGAGGACGCCCTGGTGGTCGACGCCCTTCCGGCCGCCCTGGTCATGCTGCCCACCGTGGTCGCGGTGTACATCGCGTCGTGGTCGGCCTGGTTCGCGCACCCGAAGTCGTACCTGCGCGACTGGGCGGTGGTGAACGGCGTGACGCCGCCGGGCTGGTGGCCGGACTGGGGCTGGGCGCAGGGCGCCTGGGAGGCCGGCCGGTCGCTGTGGGAGTACCACCACATGATGTGGGACTTCCACACCAACCTGGACTCGGAGCACAACTACGCGTCGCACCCGCTGGGCTGGATCGTGCAGTGGCGGCCGACGTCGTTCTTCTGGGAGAAGTTCGCCCCGGGCCAGGGCCCGTGCCCCGCGGACTCCGTGGGCGACTGCGCCACCGCCGTCACGTCGCTCGGCAACCCGCTGCTGTGGTGGCTGGGCGCGCTCGCGATCCCCGTGGTCCTGGTGCTCGTGATCAAGTTCCGGGACTGGCGAGGCACCGCGGCCCTCGTGGGCATCGCGGCCGGCTGGCTGCCGTGGTTCCTGTACTCGTGGCCGCTCGCGGACCGCACCATCTTCACGTTCTACTCGATCGTGTTCACGCCGTTCGTGATCCTGACGCTCGTGTACGTGCTGGCCGTCGGGCTGGAACGGACGCCGCGCCGGAGCGCGGACCGGCGGATCGTGTGCTGGCTGGCCGCGGTGCTCGTGGTGCTGATCGTGGGCGTGAGCGTGCTCTACTACCCGATCTGGACGGCGATGGCGGTGCCGTACGAGTACTGGCAGCGGCTCATGCTGCTCCCGAGCTGGATCTAGCCCGGGCGCCTGAGGGCCGGGGCTAGAGGGCCGAGGAGTCGCGGAGGTCCACGCCCGCGGCCGCCAGCTCCTTCTCGGCGGCCACGCCCTGCTCCGGCGAGACCGGGATGGTCAGGTCGGTCAGCACCCGGGCGTGCAGCCCGGCACGGCGGGCGTCGAGCGCGGTGTGCTTCACGCAGTGCGACTGCACGAGGCCGACGACGTCGACGGCGGTGACCCCGGCCTCCGACAGCACGGTGGCGAGGCTGCGGCCGTGCTCGTCCGCGCCGTCGAAGCCGGAGTACCCGTGCGAGTACTGGCCCTTGAGCAGCTTGGCGTCCGGCGCGAGGTCGGCCAGCGCGGGATGGAGCTCGGCGTTCGGCGAGCCGGCGACGCCGTGCGGCGGCCAGGAGTCGACGAAGTCCGGGGTGTCGCTGAAGTGCTCGCCCGGGTCGATGTGCCAGTCCTGGGTGGTCACCACGGTCGTGTACCGGTCCCGGTGGGCGGCGGCGTAGGCGGCGACGCGGTGCGCGATCTCGTTCGCGCCCTCCGTGGCGAGCTCACCCCCCTCGCAGAACGTGGGCTGCACGTCGACGACGATGAGGGCCCGCAGCTCGGGCGAGGACTCGGCAAGGCTCATGCATCTCACTCTTCCACTCCGCCGGCTGCCGAGGTAGCCCGCGGCGATCGGTCGTTCGTCACATGATCGGCGGCCCGGAATGCCGATCACCTGACGTACCACCGACCACGCTGCCTCGTGCGGTGCTTGGATGGGGGAGTGGATACTGACGCCGGGGTGCGCCGGCACCTGCTGACCTGGATTCTGCCCGCGTTCGTGCTGGTCGCGGGGGTGAGTGGGTGCAGCGGGTCGGCCGAGCCCGGCGTCGTGTCACCGAGCCCGTCCGCCTCGCCGAGCCCGTCCGCGTCGTCGGGCACGACGGCGCCGTCGGACGCCGAGGCCGAGGTGATGGCGCAGGAGCTCCCGGTCCCGTGGGGCATCGCCCCGCTGCCCGGCGGGCGGTTCCTCGTCACGATGCGCGACGACGCGGCGCTCGCCGTGGTGCACCCCAGCGGCGACGTCGAACCGCTCGACGCGTCCGGCGGCGCCCAGGAGCTGGCCGACCAGACGATGCCGGCCGGTGAGGGCGGCCTGCTCGGCGTCGCCGTCGGCCCGGAGGACACCGGGCCGACCTTCACGGTCTTCCTGTACCGCACCGGCGCGGAGGACAACGCGGTGCTGCGCGCCGAGCTCGACCTGGACGGCATGACGCTGGGCGACGTCACCACGATCCTCGACGGCATCCCGAGCGCGTCCAACCACAACGGCGGCCGGATCGCGCTGGGCCCGGACGGGTACCTGTACGTCGCGACGGGCGACGCCGGCAACCCCGCGAACGCGCAGGACCCGGAGTCGCTGGGCGGCAAGATCCTGCGCGTCACGACCGACGGCGAACCCGCGCCCGGCAACCCGGACCCCGGCTCGCCGGTGTGGTCCCTGGGGCACCGCAACGTGCAGGGCCTGGGCTGGGACGCGAGCGGCCGGATGTTCGCGAGCGAGTTCGGGCAGGACGAGCTGGACGAGCTGAACGTGATCGAGGCGGGCGGCAACTACGGCTGGCCCGACGTCGAGGGCCCGGGGGAGCGGGCCGGGTTCGTCGACCCGGTCGCCTGGTGGCCGACGTCGGAGGCGTCGCCGTCGGGCATCGCCGTCACCGACGAGGCCGTGTACCTGGCGGCGCTCCGCGGGGAGCGGCTCTGGCGCGTGCCGCTGCTCGGCACCGCGCAGGACGTCGCCGACGGCACGAGCCCGGGCTTCGGGGAGCCGCAGGAGCTGCTGGCGGGGGAGTACGGGCGGCTGCGCGCGGTCCAGGCCGGGGACGACGGCGAGCTGTTCGTGCTGACCGGCAACACGGACGGCCGGGGCGAGCCGGCGACGGAGGACGGCCGGCTCGTCGACGACCGGCTGCTGCGGGTCACGCTGACTCCGGCGGGGTGACCGCGGGCCCTTGTCCACTGGCGCGGTCCACCGGCGCTGTCCACTGGCAGATGTCTAGGGCTGTGGATATCCTGGCTGCCCGGAAGGGGCCTCGTCGTAGGCTCGAACCACTGCTGATCGAAAGGGGTGAACAGGATGTCCGCAGAACCTGGCGCGTACCGGACGGTGCCGCGCGGCTACGTCTACGCCGACCACATCCCGTACGTCACCCCGGAGTCCCTGGACGAGCTGCGGGGGCCGGCCCACGGCCTCATCCGGGTCTGGGCGCCGATCTCCACCGCACCCGACCCGGTGTACGACATCGACGACCCGGCGCAGCGCTGGAGCCTCTACAGCGCGACCGTGCGGGACGGCACCGCGCGGGATCACACCAAGATCCTCGACCGCCGGTTCCTGATCGAGCTCTGGCCGGAGTTGAACCTGCCCCGGCGGTGCCGGGCGATCTGGGAAGGCACCTTCCCGGAGCTCGCCGCGCGGAGCATGGCGAGAACCGCCTGATGCGCCCGTTCCACGACCGCCTCGCCCGGATCGGGCTCGGGGCGGCGGACAGGTACGGGTTCGTGCTGGCCGGCGGCTACGCGATCTCCGCGAACGGCATGGGAGATCGCCCGTCGGTCGACGTGGATCTCTTCACCGACCGGGGTGATCCCGAGCAGTTCGCCGAGGCGGTCGACGCCGTGCGCCGGGCGTTCCGTGCCGAGGGGTTCGTGGTGGTCGACAACCGGATCGGCCCCACGTTCGCGGACCTTCGTGTCACCGACGAGGCGACCGCGACGTGGAGCGACATCCAGCTCGGGTGGGACTACCGGGAGTTTCCGCCGCGGCTGCTCGAGATCGGTCCCGTGCTCGACCCGCGCGACGCGGTGGCGAACAAGATGGGGGCGCTCTGGTCGCGTGGCGAGGCGCGTGACTACATCGACATCGACACGGTGATCGGCTCCGGCCGGTTCAGCCGGGGCGACGTGCTCGCGATGGGGGACCGGATCGAGGCCGTGCCGCTGGACCGGCGCATGCTCGCTGAGCGCTTCCGGCAGGTCGGGCGGTTCCCGGCCTCCGACTTCGCACTGTACGACGTCGGCTCGGTGCAGCGGATCGCCGTCGTCGAGCACTTCCTCGACTGGGCCGACGAGATCGACCCCGCCGTCGTCCGCTGAGGCCACAGCGAAGCCGTCGCGGGTCGCCACGGCGCCGCCGCAGCGCCCCGGGCGCGGCGATCGGGCGCAGCAATCGGGCTGGACCGCACACCTACGATGGACCCATGCCGGAAGCCGAGAAGACCTTCTACCTCACGACGCCGATCTACTACGTGAACGATGCCCCGCACATCGGGCACGCGTACACGACGGTCGCCGCCGATGTCGTGACGCGCTGGCACCGCCAGCGCCAGGAGAACGTCTGGTTCCTCACCGGCACCGACGAGCACGGCGAGAAGGTGCTGCGCACCGCCGAGGCCCACGGCGTCAGCCCCCAGGACTGGGCGGACCGGCTGGTCGAGACGGCGTGGAAGCCCGTGCTGCAGACCCTCGACGTGCGCAACGACGACTTCATCCGGACCACCGAGGAGCGGCACGAGAAGGCCGTCCGGGCCTTCCTCCAGGACCTGTACGACAAGGGCGGGATCTACGAGGGCTCGTACGAGGGGCCGTACTGCGTGAGCTGCGAGGAGTACAAGCTGCCGGGCGAGCTCCTCGACGGCACGGGGGACTACGAGGGGCAGAAGGTGTGCGCCATCCACGGCACGCCCGTCGAGATGCTCTCCGAGCAGAACTACTTCTTCAGGATGAGTGAGTACGCCGACCGGCTGCTCGCCCTCTACGAGGAGCACCCCGAGTTCGTGCAGCCGGCGTCGGCCCGCAACGAGGTCGTGAGCTTCGTCAAGCAGGGGCTGCAGGACCTCTCGATCTCGCGCTCGACGTTCGACTGGGGCGTGCCGATCCCGTGGGACTCCTCCCACGTGCTCTACGTCTGGTTCGACGCGCTCCTCAACTACGCCACGGCCGTGGGCCTCGACAGCGACGACCCGGAGCGCAAGGAGCAGTTCGCCCGGACCTGGCCGGCCGACGTGCACCTCGTGGGCAAGGACATCCTGCGGTTCCACGCGGTGATCTGGCCGGCGATGCTCATGGCCGCGGGCCTTCCCCTGCCGAAGACGGTGTTCGCGCACGGCTGGCTCCTGGTGGGCGGCGAGAAGATGAGCAAGTCCAAGCTCACCGGCATCGCGCCGTCGGACATCATCGACACCTTCGGCTCGGACGCGTTCCGCTACTACTTCATGCGGACCATCGCGTTCGGCGGCGACGGCTCGTTCTCGTGGGAGGACATGACCGCCCGCTACAACGGCGAGCTCGCCAACGGGTTCGGCAACCTCGCGTCCCGGACCGCCGCGATGATCGGCAAGTACTTCGGCGGGTCGCTGCCCACCCCTGGGGAACCCACCGACGCCGAGGCGGCCCTCGCCCGGGTCGCGGCCCAGGCGGTGGCCGACGCCGAGGCGGCGATCGACCGGCTCGCCATCCACGACGCGGTCTCCGCCGTCTGGACGCTCGTGGACGCCACGAACGGGTACCTCGCGGACACGCAGCCCTGGAAGCTCGCCAAGGAGCCGGACGAGACCGACGAGGCCGGCGCGGGGGTGGACGGCGGCCGCCTCGCGACGTCGCTCGTCACCGCGACGGAGGCGCTGCGCTCGCTCGCCGTGCTGCTCAACCCGATCACGCCGAAGGCGGCGGCCGGGCTCTGGGAGCTGCTCGGCGCGGAGGCCTCGCTCGGGGCGCTCGACGCCCAGCCGCTCGGCGGCGCGGCGACGTTCGGGGCGCTCCCCGCGGGCACCACCGTGACCAAGGGCGCGGCCCTGTTCCCGCGCCTCGACGACACGGCGGCCTGAGCCCGGCGATGGCGAAGCGCACACGCGAGCGCGGGTTCCCGGCCGACCCCGAGCCGCTGCCCGTCCCGGTCGTCGACAACCACACCCACCTCGACCACATCGCGGCGGTGCTGCCCGACGTCGCGCCGGACGGGGAGCGGGGCACGTGGCCGCCGTCCGTCGCGGACCACCTGGCGCGAGCCGCGGCCGCGGGCGTCGACCGGGTGGTCCAGGTCGGCTGCGACCTCCCGTCGGCCCGCTGGACGGACGCCCTCCTCACCTCGTTGAGTGCTGGCTATCTGCTGGCCGAGACCCCGGAATCGCAACAGATACCCAGCACTCAACGGGGGGCGCGGGTGGTGGGGGCCGTGGCGATCCATCCGAACGAGGCGACCCTGCACGCCGGGGTGCTCGAGGTGGGGCCCGACGGGCTCACGCCCGAGCCCGAGGAGCGGCACGCGGTGGGGCTGGACGACGCCGTCGCCGAGATCGCCGACCTGGCCAAGGGCAACGACCGCATCCGTGCGATCGGTGAGACGGGCATGGACCTGTTCCGCACGGGCCCGCGCGGCGAACAGGCCCAGCGGGACGCCTTCCGCGCGCACATCGCGCTGGCCAAGGAGCTGGGCCTCGCCCTGCAGATCCACGACCGCGACGCGCACGCCCAGGTCATCGAGGTCCTGCTGGCCGACGGCGCGCCCGAGCGCACCGTCTTCCACTGCTACAGCGGCGACGCCGAGATGGCCCGCGTCTGCGCCGAGCACGGCTGGTACCTGTCGTTCGCCGGACCCGTCACGTTCAAGGCCAACGACCACCTGCGCGCTGCCCTGGCCGTGGCGCCGCGTGAGCTGATCCTCCTGGAGACCGACGCCCCGTACCTCACGCCGCACCCGTACCGGGGGCAGCCGAACGCCCCCTTCGCGGCGGCCCACACCGTGCGCGGCATGGCGGCCCACCTGGGAGAAGACCTCGGGGTGCTGTGCGCCGACATCGGTGCCAACTCGGAGCGCGTCTACGGCACCTGGTAAGAATGGCGCATTGGGCGGAAGAAAGCGGCATTTGATTTCATATCCCCACGCCTTTTGCTGCGAGGTTTGTTCCGTTACGGTCTGGTGCTCGTGGTGAGGTACGCACGGCCGTGGCTCGCGAGCAGACCGGCCCGCTGGTTGGTTCGTGGTGCCGTCGTCGGCGTGCTCGCCGGCGTCGCCGGCATGTACACGGCCAACGCGACGACCCTGACGATCGACTACAACGGCGACGTCCGCACGCTCGGCGTCTACGGCGACACGGTCGCCGAGGCGCTGGCGTCGCAGCACATCGAGCTGGAGCCCGACGACGTGGTGCAGCCGTCCGCGACGTCCGGCGTCGGCTCCGGCAACACCGTGGTGGTCCGCACCAGCCGGAACGTCACCGTCGAGCTCGACGGCCAGATGATCACGCTGCGCACCACCGCGGGCACTGTCGGCGAGCTGCTCGCGGCTCTCGGGCCGCGCGGTGACGGCGCCCTCGCCACGGCCTCCCGGACCACGCGGCTCGACCGCGACCCGGTCCGGTTCTCCACGGTCAAGAAGGTCAACATCGCCGTGGACGGCTCGGTGCTGGAGTTCAGCACCACCCGGTCCACGGTGCGCTCCGTGTTCGACGAGGCCGGGATCGCGCTGGCCGACGGCGACGTCACGTCCGTGCCGCTCGACGCCGCCGCCGTGGACGGGATGATCATCATGGTCAGCCGCGACGCGTCGTCGTCGCGCACGGTGACCGAGGTGGTGCCGTTCGAGACCGAGACCGTCGAGGACCCGAGCCTCCCCGAGGGCTACGAGTCGATCCGCACCGCCGGCGTCGCCGGTGAGGCGACGGTGACGTACGAGGTCAAGACGGTGGGCGGCGCCGTCGTCGAGCGCACCGTGGTGGACCGCAAGGTCACCCGCGAGCCCGTGAACGAGGTGCTCGTGGTGGGGACCATGGACGTGGCCACCGCGCCCGTGGACCCGGGCTCCGCGCGGGCCCTGGGCCAGGCGATGGCCGCCGAGCGCGGCTGGGGCGCCGACGAGTTCTCCTGCCTGGACCAGCTCTGGCAGAAGGAGAGCGGCTGGCGCTGGAACGCCGACAACCCCAGCAGCCAGGCGTACGGCATCGCCCAGGCGAACCCGGGCTCCAAGATGGCCACGGTCGGCAGCGACTGGCTCACCAACCCGGCCACCCAGATCGAGTGGGGGCTGGGGTACATCTCGGGTCGTTACGGCACGCCGTGCGGTGCGTGGGCGCACTCGGTGGAGATCGGCTGGTACTGAGCAGGCCGTTTTTCACCCTGGAAGATTTGGGATATTTAAGGATCTATCCCGACGTTTCGAATGTGTATTTCGCGGATAGGCTTGCATTTGATAACGGCAGGGTTACGGTCTCTGGGACCGCCGGATCGGCCGGTCGGGCCCGCGCCCCCGCGCGGGAGGTGCGTGCGACTCGCACCGTCTCGGCCCCCGTGCCCGGACCGCGCGAGGACTGGACCCGCGTGTCATCTCCCCACCCAGCTCAGGGCATCCCCAACGAACTGCCCCCCACCCCTGAGACCGGCGCCACCGCCGGCATCACCGAGATCTTCGAACCGCCGTCAACGGTTCACCCCCTCACCCCGCCGGGCTCCCCCGACCCGGCCCCGCCCCGTAAGCGCCACCGCAGAGCCGCCCTCCTCGCGGGGGCCGCGGCCATCGCGGTCGCCGGCGCCGGTGGCATCACCGCCTACGGATCGGCCCACAAGACCGTCACGCTGGACGTGGACGGCAAGGTCACGACCGTCGAGACCTTCCAGGGCGACGTCGCCGGCCTCCTGGCCGACGAGGGCGTCGACGTCACCGACCGCGACGCGGTGACGCCCGGAGGCACCCTCCGGGACGGCGGCACCGTCGTGGTCCGCTACGGCCACGAGGTCACCCTCCAGGCCGACGGCGAGCGGCGCACGACGTGGGTCACCGCGCTCGACGCCGACGAGGCGCTCGCCACGCTCTCCGAGCGGGCCGGCGACGTCGCGCTGGTCCCGTCCCGCTCCGGCGGCCGCGTGACCCTCCCGTTGCGGCTCGACGCCGACAGCCCGGTGAACCTGGTCGTCGGCGGCAAGACCCAGCGGGTGGCCGACGGCGCCGCGCAGCTCGACGACCTGCTCGCCGAGCACGACGTCACGGTCGACGCGGACGACCGGGTCCACGTCGAGAGGTCGGACGACGCGTCGGCCGACCCGAGCGTCGCGACGCTGTCCGTCGTCGTCGAGCAGGTCCGGAGCTCGGTCCAGAAGACCGTGACCCGGCTGTCCTTCGACAAGGTGCGCACCGCGGACCCGGACCGGTACGAGGACCTCGACCCGTACGTGGCGACCGAGGGCGTCGTGGGCAAGCGCGTCACGAAGTGGGACGTCACGACCGTGGACGGCGAGGTCGTCAAGCGGGACAAGCGCTCCTCGGAGGTCGTGCGCAAGCCGGTCGACCAGGTGACCGTGTACGGCACCAAGGACCGGCCGGCGCCGAAGCCCGAACCGGCACCGGAACCGGAGCCGCAGCCCGTCGCGAAGGAGCCGGCCCAGAAGGCCGCGCCCGAGCCGAAGGCCCCCGTGGTCGCGACCGGCGGTGTCTGGGCCCAGCTCGCGCAGTGCGAGTCGGGCGGCAACCCCGCCACCAACACGGGCAACGGCTACTACGGCCTCTACCAGTTCTCGCAGCAGACCTGGGTGGCGATGGGTGGTTCCGGGCTCCCGTCGGAGGCCTCGGCCGCCGAGCAGACCATGCGGGCCCAGAAGCTCCAGGCGCAGTCCGGCTGGGGACAGTGGCCCGGCTGTGCCGCGAAGCTCGGCCTGCTCTGACCTCCCTCCGACGTGTCAGACGTACAGGTCACCCGAGTGACCTGTGCGTCTGACGCGGGGAGTGAGTTGGACGGTTGTCCTAGACGAGTGACCGACAACACAGCCCGATAGCACCGAGAAACTTGGCCGGACGATAACGGATCAGTTACGTTCGGTTGTCCTCGCTGGCGGGAGGGCGCGAAGTGGTGTAAGCCACAGCGCCCGAACGGCGGCAGGACAGCACTGAGAACGGAACCTCGTGATCAGTGCGAGACCGCCGGATCGGCCGGTCGAGACCGCGACGGCTCGCAAGAGTCGTTAGGCCCCCAGGCCGAATCGTGGTGGGGACGCTCGCGCGAGCGGGCGGCCCCTGGCTCGCCGCCCGTGCCCGGGACGTCCGACGACTGGACACGAGTGAACCCCCGTTCTGAGCAGCAGAGTTCTGGCTCCATCCCCAGCATCAACTCAGAGTCCGAGGCCCCGAACCCTCGGAAGACCCTCTCGAAGCGTCGCCGTCGCTGGCCCCTGGTCGCCGGCCTCGCAGCCGTGGCGATCGCCGCCTCCGGCTCCGTCGCCTTCGCGGAGGCGCGCAAGACCGTCACGCTCGACGTCGACGGCACCACCAAGACCATCACCACCTACTCCGGTTCCGTGCAGGGCATGCTCGAGTCGCAGGGCGTCCGTCTGGGCGAGCGCGACGTCGTCGCCCCCGGCACCGACGCGAAGCTCTCCGACGGCGACCAGGTGGTCGTCCGCTACGCCCGCCAGGTCACCATGTCCGACGGCGGCGACGAGAAGGACGTCTGGGTCACCGTGACCGACGCCGGCGAGGCCCTGACGACCCTCGCCGAGCGCGGCGGCGACGTCGCCCTGGTGGCGTCCCGCTCCGGCGACCGCGCCTCGCTCCCGCTCCGCCTGAACGACGACGGCCCCGTCGCCGTCGTGGCGGACGGCAAGACCCGCGTGGTCGAGGACCACGCCGACGGCGTCGACAGCGTGCTCAACGGCCTGAAGGTCGAGCTCGACAAGGACGACCTCGTGAACATCGTCCCGGTGGCCACGCTGGCCGAGGACAAGGCGATCGACGCGAAGTCCGCCAAGGCCGCCACGAAGGCCGGCGCCGACGTCGCCGTCCAGGTGCAGCGCGTCGAGACCAAGAAGGTCACGCAGAAGTTCGACGTGGACCACGAGGTGAAGACGGTCCAGGACAAGAACCGCTACGAGGACGAGGGCGACCACGTCCGCACCGCGGGCAAGGACGGCGTGCGCACGCGCATCGTCCAGCTCCGTACGGTCGACGGCGAGGTCGTGGCCCGCAAGGAGCTCTCGAACAAGGTGACCACGAAGCCGGTCACCGGCGTGATCGTCGAGGGCACCAAGGAGCGCCCGGTGGAGAAGAAGGCCACCGTCGAGGAGACCAGCACCGGGAGCAGCACCCCCGCGCCGTCCGGCTCCGTCAAGGAGATCGGCCAGCAGCTGGCCGCCGCCCGCGGCTGGACCGGCTCGGAGTGGACCTGCCTCGAGTCCCTCTGGGAGCGCGAGTCCGGCTGGAACTACCAGGCGGCCAACCCGTCGTCGGGCGCCTTCGGCATCCCGCAGGCGCTGCCGGGCTCCAAGATGGCCTCGGCGGGCTCGGACTGGGCCACCAACCCGGCCACCCAGATCAAGTGGGGCCTCGGCTACATCGCGGACCGCTACGGCACGCCGTGCGGTGCGTGGGGCCACTCGGAGTCGGTGGGTTGGTACTGATCCAGTTAGGCTCACCTGCATGAACGACACCTCAAGCGCCCTGCTCGGTCCCGCGGAGATCCGCGACCTGGCAGGGCGCTTGGGCGTCCGGCCCACCAAGACGCTCGGCCAGAACTTCCTGCACGACGGCGGCACCGTCCGCAAGATCGTGCGCACCGCGGGGCTCCGGCCCGGCGAGCGGGTGGTCGAGGTCGGGCCCGGGCTGGGCTCCCTGACGCTGGGCCTCGTGGAGGCCGGCGCCTCCGTCGTCGCGATCGAGATCGACCCGGTCCTGGCCGGGCAGATCGCCGACACCGTGCGGACCCGGGTCCCGGGCGCCGACTTCGAGGTGGTGCTCTCCGACGCGCTGGACGTCACCGCGCTGCCCGGTGAGCCGCCGACGGCGCTCGTCGCGAACCTCCCGTACAACGTGGCCGTCCCGGTGCTGCTCACCATGCTGCAGCGGTTCGCCTCGCTCGAACGCGTGCTCGTGATGGTGCAGGCCGAGGTGGCCGACCGGATCGCCGCCGTCCCGGGCTCCAAGATCTACGGCATCCCGTCGGTGAAGGCCGCGTGGTACGCGTCGGCCCGCCGCGCCGGGACCATCGGGCGCAACGTCTTCTGGCCCGCGCCCAACGTCGACTCCGCCCTCGTGTACCTCGAGCGCCGGGACCCGCCGTCGACCACGGCCTCGCGCGAGCAGGTCTTCGCCGTCGTGGACGCCGCGTTCGCGCAGCGCCGTAAGACGCTGCGCGCCGCCCTGTCCGGGGTGTTCGGCACCGGCGCCGCCGCCGAGGCGGCGCTCCGGGCCGCCGGCGTGGACCCGGGCGCGCGGGGTGAGACGCTCGTCGTCGAGCAGTTCGCGCGCATCGCGGAGCAGCTCCCGGACACCGAGGCTGCCGGGGCGACCCCTGCGTCCGGCGCCGCAGAGCAGGAGGGGGACGAGTGATCCCGCGTCTTTCAGCGGCCCCGCCGCCGTCGGTCCGCGTCCGCGCGCCCGGCAAGGTCAACCTCGGGCTGCGCGTGGGTCCCGTCGGCGACGACGGCTACCACCCGCTCGCGACGATCTTCCAGGCCGTCTCCCTGTACGAGGAGGTGACGGCGACCCAGGTGGCACCCGGCGCCGGCATCTCGCTGACCGTCTCCGGCCCGCAGGCCGACGCCGTCCCGACCGACGAGACCAACCTCGCCTGGCGCGCCGCCGCGCTGCTGGCCGAGCGCACGGGCCTGCCCGACGACGTCCAGCTGCACATCACCAAGGGTGTGCCGGTCGCCGGCGGCATGGCGGGCGGCTCGGCCGACGCCGCCGCTGCGCTCGTGGCCTGCGACGCCCTCTGGGAGGCCGGCATCCCCCGCCCGGACCTGGTGGAGCTGGCCGCCGAGCTCGGTGCCGACGTGCCGTTCTCGCTGCTGGGGCACACCGCCGTCGGCACGGGGCGGGGCGACCTGCTCACGCCCGCGATGACCCGCGGCGAGTTCCACTGGTGCTTCGCGACGCAGCGGGAGGGTCTCTCGACGCCCAGCGTGTTCCGCCGGTTCGACGAGCTCGCCGGGCCGTCGACGCCGCGCGTGGCCCCCGCCGACGACACCGCGATCATGCACGCGCTGCGCGCCGGCGACGCGGTGGCCCTGGGCAAGGCGCTGCACAACGACCTGGAGGGTCCGGCCCTCGACCTGCGGCCCGAGCTCGCCGACGTGCTGGAGGTCGCCACGGAGTCCGGGGCGCTGGGCGTCCTCGTGTCCGGGTCCGGCCCCACGGTCGCGGCGCTCGGCCGGTCCCGGCAGCACGCGCTGGCGCTGGGCGCGGCGTGGACGGCGTCCGACGTCGTCGACGCGGTCTGGTGCGCTACCGGACCCGCTCCCGGGACCCAGGTCGTGACCCCGATGCGCGCCTGAGCGCGCACCGGGCCGGCGCGCACCGGGTCAGTACGCGACCTGCGGCACGAAGACGTTCGTCAGGTGCGTGTGCCGAGTGATCCAGCGGGTGCGCCGCGTCGGCAGGTTGCTCTCGGCGGTCAGCACGCACTCGACCACCCGCTCCACGGTGCCCGTCATCGCGCTGAGCGCCAGGGCGGCGTTGCGGCCCCACTCCTCCAGCAGCACCTGGGCGCCCGCGCCCTGCGTGAGCTGCAGCGGGGTGCTCGCCCGGCGGGCGAACGCGACCAGGGAGTCCTTGTGCGCCGCCGGGATGTCGCCCTCGACCAGGGCGCACGCGAGGTCGGGCAGCAGGCCGGCCGCGGCGACGGCCGCGGCCGCCACCGGGCCCGTGCCGAGCACCGCGATGCGCGACGGGTCCACGCTCTCCAGCGTGCGCAGGGCCTGCACCGCCCGGAACGCGTCGGTGAAGACGCCGCGGTTGTACGGGTCGTCCAGGTCGTCCTGCGGTATCTCGACGACCAGGTGGGCGAACCCGCCGGACGCGAGCCACTCCAGGTCGCGCGCCGCAGCCCTGCCGGCCGGCCGCAGCTCGACCAGGCCGGGCAGCGTCGCGGCGGCGCCGACCGGCATGACGAGCCAGCCCGTCACCGGGCGGCCCTCGAAACCGGCGAACGTCACGGTCTCCGCGTTCAGGTCTTGGGAGTGGGCGAACGTCGTGGTCAGGTCCGGCGCGACCTCGATGTCCCGGTGGGCGGCGAGGTTCGCCGCCCAGAACGCGTCGAAGTCCGTGGGCTCGTCGGTGGCGGGCGGAGCAGCCGGTGCCACCGTGACGAGCGGCAGGTCGTACTCGGGCACGGGCGGTACCTCCGGGTCTTGGGCGTGCGCTCGGAGCGTACCGCCCGTGTCCGACAGTCCGGTCGCCGGTCCACGGCCCCCGGCCGTCAGATGATCTTGTTCAGCCATGCGAGCTTGCGCGGGAAGCGGTAGTCGCCCCCGCCCTCGTGGTTGTTGTACGGGTACACGTCGATCTCCTTGCTCGCCGCGCCGGCGCCGCCCGGGCGCCATCCGTTGTACGCCGCGTACACGGTGGACGGCGGGCACGTGGCGTCCATGAGCGCCACCGAGAACAGGGTCGCCGCGCGGGCGCGCCGGGCGAACGACACCCCGTCCAGGTAGGAGAAGGTGCGCCAGACCTGCTCCTCGACCCCCGGGTCGCGGTGCACGGAGAGATACTTCGTGATCTCGCTGTACGGCGCGTTGTCCGTGATCGACACCGCGCGGCGGTAGTGGCTCAGGAACGGCACGTCCGGCATGGCGGCCACGACGTCGGGCACGAGGCCGGCGACCGCGATGGTGATGCCGCCGCCCTGGCTGCCGCCGCTCAGCGCCACCCGGGCCGGGTCCAGGCCCGGGATCGCGCGCACCGCGTCCACGGCGCGGGCGCCGTCGGTGAACACGCGGCGGTAGTAGTGGTCGTGCGGGTCGCGCACGCCGCGCGTCATGAACCCGGGCGACGCGGGACCGGACCCCACCGGGTCCGGCGTGTCCCCGCCCGCACCCCAGCCGGAACCCTGGCCGCGCGTGTCCATCATGAGGTGCGCGTAGCCCGCGGCGGCCCACTGGATGCGCTCGTGCGGCAGGCCCCGCCCGCCGCCGTAGCCCTGGTACTCGACCACGACGGGCAGGTCGCCGGGCGCGTGCGCGGGACGCGTCAGCCACGCCTTGACCGGGTGCCCGCCGAAACCGGCGAACGTGACGTCGTCGACCAGGATCTCGGTGAGCCCCACGTCGATGCGCTCCACCTGCGGAGCATCGTCGAAGGTGCGGGCCTCCGCCAGGGTGGTCGACCAGAACTCGTCGAAGTCGGCGGGCTCGTCGACCTCCGGGGTGTACTTCTCGAGTTCGGGCAGCGGCATGTCGAACTGGGCCACGTGATGCTCCTCGGCGTCGTCTTCTGCTGTGCCGGCGGCGAAGTCGTTCCTGCGCGGTCTCCGTCGGCCGGGGTGAGCGTAGCGCGCGACTACCCTTGGTAGGTGGCACATCTTCTCGGCGCAGACGGCATCGCGCTGACCATCGGCACCCGGACCCTTCTGGCGGACGTCTCGCTGGGGCTCGACGACGGCGACCGCGTCGGCATCGTGGGCCCCAACGGCGCGGGCAAGTCCACCCTGCTGCGCATCTTCGCGGGCGCCACGCTGCCCGACGGCGGTCGCGTCACCCGGGTGGGCGGCTCCACCCTGGGCCTGCTGGACCAGCGCGACGAGCTGCCCGAGGACGCCACCGTGCTCGACCTCGTGCACGGCGACGCCGAGACACACGTCTGGGCCTCGGACGCCCGCGTCCGCGAGGTGCACGACGGCCTGATCGCCGACCTCGCCTGGGACGCCCCGGTCGCGAAGCTCTCGGGCGGCCAGCGTCGCCGGGTCGCGCTCGCGGCCCTGCTCGTCCAGGACCCGGACGTGCTGCTGCTCGACGAGCCCACCAACCACCTCGACGTCGAGGGCGTCGCCTGGCTCGCCGCCCACCTGCGCGAGCGCTACGGCCGCCCGGGCACGACGGGCGCGCTCGTGGTCGTCACGCACGACCGCTGGTTCCTCGACGAGGTCTGCTCCCGCATGTGGGAGGTGCGCGGCGACGGGACCGGCGCCGTCGACGGGTACGAGGGCGGGTACGCGGCCTACATCCTGGCGCGGGCGGAGCGGGCGCGGCAGGCCGCGACGGCCGCCGAGAAGCGGGACAACCTGCTGCGCAAGGAGCTCGCGTGGCTGCGCCGCGGGGCGCCGGCCCGCACGTCCAAGCCGAAGTTCCGGCTCGACGCCGCGTCCGCCCTGATCGACGACGAGCCGCCGCCGCGCGACTCGATGGAGCTGACGCGCATGGCGACGCGGCGGCTCGGCAAGGACGTGCTGGACCTCGAGTCCGTGTCGGTCGCCGTGCCGGGCAAGGTCCTGTTCGACGACGTGACCTGGCGCCTCGGCCCGGGGGACCGGTACGGCATCGTGGGCGTCAACGGCGCAGGCAAGACGACGCTGCTCGCCCTGCTCGCCGGGCGCCGCGAGCCCGACGCCGGCCGCGTCAAGCGCGGCAAGACCATCCACGTGCGGGAGCTCTCGCAGGACGTCGCCGAGCTCGACGAGCTCGGGACCCTGAAGGCCGTCGAGGTGATCGAGCAGGAGAAGGGCCGGGTCGTCGTCGACGGCAAGGAGCTCACCGCGTCGCAGCTCACCGAGAAGCTCGGCTTCACGCGCGAGCGCGCGTACACGCCGGTGCGGGACCTCTCCGGCGGCGAGCGGCGGCGGCTCCAGCTCCTGCGGCTGCTGGTCTCCGAGCCCAACGTGCTGCTGCTCGACGAGCCCACCAACGACCTCGACACCGACACCCTCGCCGCCGTCGAGGACCTGCTGGACGGCTGGCCCGGCACGCTCATCGTCGTCTCGCACGACCGGTACCTGCTGGAGCGGGTCGCCGACCGGCAGGTCGCCCTGCTCGGCGACGGGACCATCCGCGACCTGCCCGGGGGAGTCGAGGAGTACCTGCGGCTGCGGGCGGCGGCCAAGGCGTCGGGCGGCTCGGGCGCGTCCGGCTCGGACGGCGGTTCCGGGGCCGCCCCGGGGTCCGGCGCGGGCACGGCCGGGGCGACGGCGGATGCTCCGGCGTCGGCCGGCGCGGGAGGCGGCGAGGAGCTCTCCCAGCGGGACATCCGCGCCGCGAGGAAGGAGGTCTCCCGAATCGAGCGGCAACTTGCGAAGATTGCCCAGAAGGAGGCCGAGCTGCACGAGAACATCGCGCAGCAGGCAACGGACTATCAGGCCGTCGCGCGGCTGGACGCGGAGCTCCGCGACCTGGTGAGCGAACGGGACGAGCTCGAGGCGGCCTGGCTGGAAGCCGCGGAGGTGGCGGGATGACCGACAACGATCTGACACCGCTCGACGGCGTCGACCGGGCGCTCGTCGACGCACTGCGCAAGGACGGGCGCACCACGCTGGCGGTGCTGTCCGAGATCTCGGGGCTCTCCCTGTCCGCCGTGCAGGTGCGGGTGCGCAAGCTGGAGGCGCGCGGCGTCATCACGGGGTACCGGGCGGTCGTGAACCCGGAGGCGGTGGGGCTGCCGCTCTCCGCCTTCATCGAGATCACGCCCCTGGACCAGGCCCAGGAGGACGACGCGCCCGAGCGGCTGCGCGGCATGGCCGGCATCGAGTCCTGCTACTCGGTGGCGGGCAACGCGAACTACCTGCTCACCGCCCGGGTGGCGTCGCCGCGGGCGCTGGAGGAGCTGCTCGGCAAGATCCGGCGTACGGCGAAGGTCTCGACGCGCACGACGGTGGTGCTGCAGACGTACTTCGAGGGACAGACGGCCGAGCTCGACTGAGCTCAGCGCGGCGCCAGGGCCGGGTGGTCCAGCGTGAGCGTGCCGGCGTCGGCGTCCAGCTCCGCGGTGACGCCGAACGGCACGGTGAGCGGGTCGGGGCCGTGGCCGAACCCGAGCTCGCCCAGGATCGGGATGCCGAGCGGGCCGAGCAGGTCCAGGACCACGGGCTCGACCGGCTCGCAGTCCTGCCACGACCCGAGCACGATGCCCACCGCGCCGTCGAACCAGCCCGCGCGCAGCAGGTGCGTGAGGAACGAGTCGATCCGGTAGGCCTTCTCCTCGATGTCCTCCAGCAGCACGATGCCGCCCGCGGCCGAGGGGGTCGTGGGGCCGGTCCCGACGGACGTCGTCAGGAGCGAGAGGCAGCCGCCGGTCGTGACGCCGCGGGCCGTGCCGCCCACCAGGGTGTGCGCGTCCGGGCCGGTCAGCACCTGCGTGGCCGCCGGCTCGAAGAGCGTGCGCCGCAGGTGCTCACGAGCGACGTCGGACTTGAGGAACGACATGGTCCCGGACATCGGCCCGTGGAGCGACACCAGCCCGAGCCGCGCGGCGACCGCCCGGTGCAGCACCGTGCAGTCGCTGTACCCGACGAGGACCTTGGGGTCCGTGGCGGCGAGCGCGTCCCAGTCGACGAGCTCGACCATCCGCGCGGCGCCGTAGCCGCCGCGCGCCGCGACGATCGCCCGCACGTCCGGGTCGAGCCAGGCCTCCTGGAAGTCCGCTGCCCGCGCCTCGTCGTGACCCGCGAGGTAGGCGTGGTCCGGGTGCGTGTCCAGCACGTGGGGCATCACCTGCACGTCGAGGCCCCAGGACCGCAGGTGGGCGACGCCCTCGTCGAGCCGGTCGGCCGGGACGGGGCCGGACGGGGCGACGACGGCGACCGTGTCCCCCGGGCGCAGTCGCGGCGGGCTGATCAGGGGCCGCAGCATGCCGCCGACACTACCTGCCGGCCGGTCGGCCGCCTGCTGGTGGTGCTTTCTTTCACTCATCTGAAATATCTTCCGAGATCTGGCCCCGCAGCGCGGTCGTGAGCCGGGCGAGAAGTCCCGACAGCAGCAGGCGGTCCTCGGCCGGCAGCCCGGCCAGCAACGCCTCCTCGTGGGTGAGCAGCTCCCGCACGGCGCGTTCGACCAGCGCGTGCCCGGCGTCGGTCAGGGTCACGGCGACGGCCCGCCGTCCGGCGTCGGAGGACGAGCGGACGACCAGGCCCTCGCGCTCCGCCCGGGCGACGCGCTGCGAGATCGCGCCGGCGGTGACGAGAGTGTGCGCCGCGAGCTCGCGCGTGGTCAGCGACCACGGCTCCCCGGACCGGCGCAGGGTGCTGAGCAGGTCGAGCGTCGCGGGGTCGATGCCGATCCGGCGCAGCGTCCGTCGGCGCTCGTCCGCCAAGGTCTTGGCGGCGCGCCACAGCGGCGTGATCACGCCGATCGAGGCCACCGGGACACCCGGCAGCTCACGTTCCCACGCCGCGGCGATGGCCTCGGGCGGAACGGCCGCCGTGGTGTCGAAGGGGTACTCGGTCACGCTGGCCTCCTGTACGTTTAGGTCTAAACGTACACGTCCCCAGGGGGTAGCGGATGTCCGGACTCGTACTCGTCACCGGCGGATCGGGTGGCATCGGGAGCGCGGTGGCGCGCCGGTTCGTCCAGGAGGGGCGCCAGGTCGTGATCACCGGCCGCGACGCCGAGCGGCTCGACCGGGCCGCGGCGGCGACGGGCGCGCGCGGGGTGCGCTGCGACGTCGGGCGGGCGGACGACGTCGAGGCGCTCGTGGCGCAGCTCGACGCGCCCGTCGAGGTGCTGGTGGCCATGGCCGGCGGCAACACGGACTTCGACGGGCGCGAGCCGGCGGGCCTCGCCCAGGTGGCCGACGGCTGGCGGGCCAACCTCGACGCGAACCTGATCAGCACCGTGCTGGTCGCCACCGCCGTCCTCGACCGGATGCCGGCGGGCGGCGCGGTCGTCACCGTCGGCTCGATCGGCGCCGAGTACGCGGGCACGTCCTACGGCGTGGCCAAGGCGGCCGTCCAGGCGTGGACGGCCGGCCTGTCCGCGACGGTCGGGCCGCGCGGGATCACCGCGAACTGCGTGGCGCCCGGGTACATCGAGGACACCGGGTACTTCAAGGGCCGGCTCACGCAGGAGCGCCTGGGCCGGCTGGTCGCGGCCACGCACGACAAGCGTGCCGGCACGCCGGACGACGTCGCCGGGCTGGTCGCGTTCCTCGCCTCGCCGGCCGCGCGGCACATCACCGGTCAGACGCTGCACGTGAACGGCGGCGCGCACACGACCCGGTAGCCCATCGAAAGGCATGCAATCCGGTTTCTACCGGTGCGCCGCTTCCGTCGTGTAAGTGCGAATTGTTACGCTCGGGGTAGCCAGCACCCGCGCCCGGCTCCGCCGTCGGGCACACGAAGGAGCGCGAGGAAATGCCCACCACCCGAACCTGGCTGCAGGCGGGCGGGGGCACCGTGGTTCTCGCCCTGATCGTCGCCGCCGTGGTGCAGGCGGCCAACTCGAGCGCGACCTGGGTGTCCAACGACCCGGTCGGCGAGTGCGGCAAGACGTCCGGCGGCCAGGTGGTCGCGGCGCAGAACGTGCTGTCGGCCGCGACCGGGCTGGAGACCGTGGACGGCACCTGGGACAGCCAGTCGGAGGCCGCGACCAGGGCGTTCCAGGCGTACAACGGGCTGCCCGTCGACGGCTGCGTCGACACCACCACGTGGGTCACCATGCGGGCGCTGGCCGTCTCGCTCTGCGACCCGGACTACAGCTGCCAGGGCCCGGACCACCGCATCCGCTACGCCGCGCCGGGCGGGGCGCGGGACGCCTACCTCGCGGAGAACGACTGCGACTGGGGCTCCTACGTGCTGCCCGGGGTCGCGCGGAGCCCGGTCACCTCGAACAAGGTCATCGCGCTCTCGCGGGACGCGGTCACCGAGATCGAGTGCGGGGGCTGACGTGGTCACCACCATCGACGAGCCGAAGATCCGGCCCGAGTGGCTGCTCGGCGGGGCCGTGACGCTGCTGGGCGCCATCATCATCGTGGTGGTCACCATGGTGCTCGGCGCGGGGGAGGACGAGCCCGTGGTCGTCCCGGCGGACGCCACGGAGCTCACGGCGAACACCTGTGCCGCCGACCTGCGCCAGCCGCACTGGGTGCCCGACGACGTGCTGAAGGCCGTGGCGGAGTGCCCCGCCGAGATCTCGGCGGGGATGGGCCGCACGACGGCGGAGGACCACCTCGGCACCTGGATCACCTACCCCCTGGACGGCGCCGAGAACGCGGAGACGTTCCCCGGCCGGCCGGGCGCCGGGTGGTCCGAGGCGGAGGTCCGCAGCGGGGCGTTCCACCCGGCGTCGGCCATCCTCTATGTGGCGTACCCGGGGTCGCAGGAGCTGTCCGGCAAGCTGTCCGGCGACACCGTGACGGTCGAGTGGCAGGACCTGAAGGAGTCGGGCCTGGAGGCGCGCGTGACCCGCGTGGACAACAACGGGTTCGGCCCGGTCCGGGTCGAGTGGACCGACGACGTGGGCTCCTACCTGCTGCTCGCCACGATCGGCCGCACGCCGACGGCCAACGCGGGGCCCTCGGTGGCCGAGCTGATCCGGATCGCGGACAGCGTCGCGGCCGAGGACGAGTGACCGGCCGGGCGCCCGGGTCTTCTGGGCACCCGAGCGCCTGACCGGTCAGTCAAGGGGCCGCCCGTGAGCGGGCGGCCGGCCCGTCAGAGGGTCGCGGTGAGCGCCTCGTCGAGGGCCTGGACGCCGGCCTCCAGCGCCTCGTTCGTGACCGTCAGGGCCGGGCGGAAGCGGACCGACCGCTCGCCGCAGCCCAGCAGCAGCACGCTCCGCTCGGTGAGCGCGGCCAGCACCCGGTCGCGCACCTCGCGCGAGGGCAGGGTCAGCGCGCACATGAGGCCGCGGCCGCGCACGTCGGTCACGCCGTCGTGCCGCCCGGCGAGCTCGGTGAGGGCGTCCTGGAGCTGCTTGCCCATGGTCAGGGCGCGGTCGACCAGGCCCTCCTCCTCGTAGGTCTCCAGGATCCGGCGGGAGCGCACCATGTCGGTCAGGTTGCCGCCCCAGGTGGAGTTGATCCGCGAGGAGACGGCGAACACGTTGTCCGGCACCTCGTCCACGCGGCCGCCGGCCATGATGCCGCAGACCTGCGTCTTCTTGCCGAACGCGACGATGTCGGGCGTGACGCCGAGCTGCTGGTACGCCCACGTGGTGCCGGTGATCCCGGCGCCGGTCTGCACCTCGTCCATGACGAACAGCGCGTCGAACTCCTGGCACAGCGCCTGCATGCCCTGGAGGAACGAGGGGCGGAAGTGGTGGTCGCCGCCCTCGCCCTGGATGGGCTCCATGATGAAGGCCGCGATGTCGTGCGGGTTGGCCTCGAACGCCGCGCGGGCGGCCCCGAGCGCCGCGGCCTCGGCGGCGTCCATGTCCTTGCCCTCGGCGAGGTAGGGGGACAGGATGCGCGGCCAGTCGAACTTGGGGAAGCGGGCGACCTTGCCCGGCTCCGTGTTGGTGAGCGACATCGTGTAGCCCGAGCGGCCGTGGAAGGCGTGCTCCAGGTGCATCACCTGGGTGCCGAGCTCCGGGGACCGGCCGTTCGCCTCGTTGTGGCGGGACTTCCAGTCGAACGCGACCTTGAGCGCGTTCTCGACGGCCAGCGCGCCGCCGTCGATGAAGAACAGGTGCGGCAGGGCGGGGTCGCCCAGCACCCGCGCGAACGTGTCGGCGAACCGCGCCATCTCGACCGTGTAGATGTCGGAGTTCGACGGCTTGTTGATCGCGGCGGCAGCGAGCTCCTCGCGGAAGGCCGGGTCGTCGGCCAGGGCGGGATGGTTCATGCCGAGGGGTGAGGAGGCGAAGAAGGTGAACAGGTCGAGCCACTCGTGACCGTCCCGCGCGTCGACGAGCGTGGAGCCGTGCGACCGGGTGAGGTCGAGGACGAGGTCGAACCCGTCGACGAGGAGGTGCTCGCGAAGGGTGGGGAGCACTGCGGTGGGCTCAAGGTGAGTCGTCATGCTGGAAAGATTGGCAATGATCCTGCCAAGTTTCAACGACTATGGAAAAGTTCCTGTTACGACCGTGCGGGGCCGCGCCGCCGGGTCGCGACCAGCTCGGCCGTCCCGAGGGCCAGCGTGGACCCCAGCATCACCACGAGCGCCGCGGTCCAGCCGCCCGACGCCGCGTGCACCGCGCCGATCACCGCGGGCGCGGACGCCGCCACGGCGTAGCCGAAGGCCTGCACGGCCGCGACCGTCCGCCGGGTCTGGGCGACGGTGCGGCACCGCTGCGCGACCACCGTGAAGATCACCACGAAGTTCCCGCCCTGGGCGATCCCCGCGAGGCTCACCCACAGCAGCCACCACTGCGGGGCGAGCAGCAGGCCCGCCGGCAGCGAGACCCAGAGCAGGGCCATCACCACCGCGGCTCCGCGCATCGGCACCCGGGCGGCCAGCGCGAGCGGCACCAGCACGCTGCCCGCGATGGCGAGCCCCTGGAACGGCGCGGCCGCGTTGCCCGCGGTGGTCACCGACACGCCCAGCAGGTCGCGCAGCAGCTCCGGCAGCCAGCCGGTCACCGCGAAGTAGGAGAAGGACTGGCCCGCGAACGCGACGACCAGCACCCAGGTGATCGGACGGCGCAGCACACCGGCCCAGGTCTCCTCGGGCCGCTCCGCCACGGGCGGAGCGTGCACGGCGGCGGGCCGGTCGACCAGGCGGCGGGTGGTGATCTTCCACCACACGAGCGCGACCACCGCCACGACCGCCCACGACGCGATGGCACCCCGCCAGCCGAGCAGGGCCGCGAGGGGCGCGGTGAGCGAGGTCGCGAAGACCGACCCCAGGTTCATCACCGACGAGTACAGGCCGGTGGCCGGCGCCGTCCGCGCCGGGAAGTCCCGCGCGATGATCACCGGGACCACCACGTTGCCCACCGTGATGGCCGAGCCCAGCACGACGGTCCCCGCGAAGGCTGCCACCACGCCCACGGTGCCCGACCCGGCCGACCGGACCAGCGTGCCCACGATCACCCCGACCAGGGCGACCGTGACCGCCGCGTACGGCCCGACCTTGGCGATCAGGGTCGATGCCGCGGGAGCCACCACGCTGAAGCAGAGCGCCGGGATGCCCACCAGCAGGCCCGCCAGGGTCTGGTCGAGGCCCAGCCCGGCGGCGACGTCGGACATGACCGGCGGGAGAGACGTGATGGGGGTGCGGAGGTTCAGGGCGAAGACGAGTACCGCGACGAGCAGCGCGGAGCCGCACGCCGCAGCGCGGATGTTGCTCATGATGCGTTCATTGTGCGCGACGGGGGCAGTTGGTTGCGCCGGGCGTCCATCGCATCACCACACGATGTGCTGCTCGACACCTCGGTTCCCCCAGGAGGGATTGCGGCTTTCCCGCTAGATTGGGCGACCGGTCACGACTGGAACAACTGAGGTGTGGAATGAATCAGCGGCAGGTCTTCCCCGCGGTGGGAGCACTCGTCGGCGTCCTCATGCTGTCGGGATGTGGGTTCGATCTCGGCAAGGTGGACTACACGGAGCCCGAGTTCGTCGGCTCCTGGGTGGGTGACGGCGCAGGGACCGTCGTGGCGCTCGGCGAGGACCGGACGTTCACGGCCGTCGGTGTCCCGGACGAGCTGCTCGACGGGGCCGGCAGCGACGTACCGGCCGAGATCGAGGGCACCTGGAAGTACAACTCGAAGAGCTCCGCGGACCACGTCGAGCTGACGGTCACCGACGCCGACGGCATGCCGGCCGAGCTGGGCGAGCTGCCCCTGTACGTGGCCGACGGCGACGACCTCTTCTTCCTGCCGGACCAGGTGGGCCGCGAGAAGATCATGGTGAGCCGGGACCGCTGAGGCTCGGCGGCGCGGCCGGAAATCACACTCTGCTTGTCTGACGCCTGACCCTGCGGTTCCGCTCCGGGCGGGTGCCTCGTTCCTCGGCCCCCACCCTGCGCTGCGCCTCCGGCTCAGTCGTCGAACTGAGCGGTCACCGTGCGGAGCAGCGCAGCCAGCTGCGGGCGCTCCGCCGGGGACAGGGCGGTCAGCACCTTGGCCTCGATGTCGAGCAGGTCGCTCATCGCGGCGTCGACCCGCGCCAGCCCCTCGTCGGTGAGCTCGACGAGCACGCCGCGGCGGTCGTCCGGGGAGCGGTGCCGCTGGACGAACCCGCGCGACTCCAGCCGGTCGATCCGGTTGGTCATGGTGCCGCTCGTGACCAGCGTCTGGGTCACGAGCGTGCCCGGCGACAGGCGATAGGGCTCGCCGGCGCGGCGCAGCGCCGAGAGCACGTCGAACTCCCACGTCTCCAGGCTGTGCCGCGCGAACGCCGTGCGGCGGGCGAGGTCCAGGTGCCGGGCCAGCCGGGACACCCGGCTGAACACCGTCAGCGGTTCGAGCTCGAGGTCCGGGCGCACGTGGTGCCACGCGGCGACGATGCGGTCGACCTCGTCGGCGGGACCTGTGTGCTCCATGGCGAGAGGCTACCGGATGTCTCGATATCAAGAATCTCGACCGGACGCGTGGCGTGCGTACCGTGGTGGGCGACACCGCGCCGACCGTAGGCTCAGGCATCGTGGGAACAGACATCAGGGTGCACCAGGTCTACGCCGGACGAGTGCTGCAGGGTGCCGGGGCGCGAGCCCTCGTGCCGGACGAGATCGAACGGCTCGGGGCGCGGCGGGTGCTGGTGGTCGCGGCGCCGTCGTCGGCCGAGGTGGCGCAGGACCTGGCCACGAACCTGGGGGAGCGGCATGCCGCGACCTTCGGACGCCCGGCCCAGCACACCCCCGTCGAGGTGACCGCCGACGCGCTCGCCGTGGCCCGGGAGGTGCGCGCCGACGCGCTCGTCGCGATCGGCGGTGGGTCGGCGATCGGGCTCGCCAAGGCGCTCGCGATCCGGACCGGCATGCCGCAGGTCGCCGTGCCCACCACCTACGCCGGCTCGGAGGCCACGCCCGTGCTCGGGGAGACCGAGAACGGCGTCAAGACGACCCGGCGCGACCCCGCCCTCGCGCCCGGCACCGTCGTCTACGACCCGGAGCTCACGCTGTCGATGCCCCACGGGCTCACGCTCACCTCCGCCCTCAACGCGCTGGCCCACGCCGTCGAGGCGCTGTGGGACACCGGGGCGAGCGCCGCGACGCGCGCGTACGGCGTCGAGGCCGCGGACGGCATCCTGTCCGCGCTCCCGCTGGTGCTGGACCGGCTGTCCGACGTCGACGCGCGGGCCCGCCTCCAGGAGGCGGCGTGGCTGGCGGGCGCGTGCCTGGCGCAGGCGCGGATGGGGCTGCACCACCAGCTCGCCCACGTGCTCGGCGGCACCTACGGCCTGCCGCACGCCGAGCTGCACGCCCTGCTGCTGCCGCACGTCATGCGGTTCGACCTGGTCGCCGCCCCGGACGCGGCCGCGCGCCTGACCCGCGTCGCGAACGGTGACCCGGCGGACGCGGTCGCGGCGCTCGCGGCCCGGCACGACGGCCCGACGACGCTCGGCGCGCTCGGCCTGCCCCGCACCGCGCTGCGCGAGGTGGCCGAGCGGGTGGCCGCCGACCCCTACCCGAACCCGCGCCAGGTCACCGCCGACGCGGTGGAGGAGCTGCTGCTCGCCGCGTGGTGAGCTGGTGTCTCAGCCGGCCGTCCGGCGGCCCAGGAGGTGCGCCTGCGGGAATCCCCGCGCCGGGTCCTCGCCCGGCGCGATCACCAGGCGCGCGACCTCGGCCACGCCGTTCCGGCCCAGCAGGCCGACGACGTGGTCGGGCGCGTACCGCCAGGCGGGCGACACCTTGTGGTCGAAGGACTCGGCCGCCGCGTCCGTGGCGTCGAGCGCCTGGAACGCCAGCAGGAGGTACCCGCCCGGGGCCAGGACGCGGGTCAGCTCGGCGAGCGTCGTCGGGAGCGCGTCCGGCGGCGTGTGGATGACGGAGTAGTTCGCCACCACCCCGGCCAGGCCACCCGCCGCGATGCCGAGCGCACCGAGGTCGCCCATGTCGCCGACGTCGAACCGCACGCCCGGGTGGGCCGCGCGGGCGGCTGCGACGAGCCGGGGCGACAGGTCGACGCCGAACGCGTCGACGCCCCGCTCCCGGAGAAGGGCGGTGACGTGCCCGGGCCCGCAGCCGACGTCGGCCACCTGGCCGCCGGCCGACTGCCCGGCGAACTGCCGGACGAGGTCGGCGAACGCCTGGATCATGACGTGGTTCAGGGGCTGGCCGGCGAACGCCTCGCCGATGAACGCGGTGTAGGCCTCGGCCTTGTCGTCGTAGTCGTCGCGGACGGTCGCGAGCTGCTCGGAGGAGGTCACGCGCCGCAGCCTAGATCGACACCGCCGGCAAGCGTCAGTGCTCGTTCGGCTCCCCGGCGAGGTCGGTAGTTCGCGATGCCAACTGCCGACGTCGGCCGGCTCCTCCTGGCCAACTGACTCTCGTTCAGAAATATGTCCGCTTCATGGCGGACCATGGTTCAGTTTCACCCCCAATATCACAGGGTGAAACAGGGCGCGCATTAAACCCGAATATCCATTTCCCGTTGCAGAGTCCGTGTCGTGTGCTTAATGTATGGAACGCGAACACTGTTCCGCTCGCAGGTGATCATCCTGTGATTCCCGTTTTCCGGAAGGAAAAAGCACCATGTCTGTTGTTGACATCGTCTCGACCCTGCTCGACTCCCTCGGCATCACCCTGGCGCAGATCCGCGTCCTTCTGGGTCTCTGAGCAGGGAATACGCCGCTATAGCGGCGTGAGCAACATCCCCAGCCAAAGCGAACGCCCCCTGCGTATTCAACGCAGGGGGCGTTCGTTCTTTTGCGCTGGCGCAGACATTGTTGCGTCCGCGCAAACCGACTTGACGACACCGGGCATTTCAGTGGTCCGCGGCAATTCGCCGCCCGATATTGACGTTGCGTCAGTGTGTGGAGGGCCGGAGCCTCAGCGCGACATCTTTGTCAGCGCCGGCTTCTTCTCCATGTTGTGCAGGCCGTTCCAGGCCAGGTTCACCAGGTGCGCCGCCACCTCGGTCTTCCGGGGGCTGCGCGCGTCCAGCCAGTACTGGCCCGTGAGCGCGATCATCCCGACCAGCATCTGCGCGTAGAGCGGGGCGGCCTTGGTGTCCAGCCCGTTCTCCCGGAACTGCGGCTCCAGGATCGCCTCGACCTGGGTGGCGACGTCGCCGATCAGGCTGGAGAACGTGCCGGTCGCCTGGGCGACGGGGGAGTCACGCACGAGGATCCGGAACCCGTCCTCGGACGACTCGATGTAGTCGAGGAGGGCCAGCGCCGTCCGCTCCAGCAGCACCTTCGGGTGGCCGCCGGAGCCGAGGGCTCCGGTCAGGGCGTGGGTCAGGGCCTGCACCTCGCGGTCCACGACCACGGCGTAGATGCCCTCCTTGCCGCCGAAGTGCTCGTAGACGACGGGCTTGGAGACCTCGGCCCGGGCCGCGATCTCCTCCACGCTCGTGCCCTCGAAGCCCTTCTGGGCGAACAGGCCGCGGCTCACCGTGAGCAGCTGCTCACGCCGCTGGCTGGCCGTCATGCGAGGTCGATGGGTACGTCGGTTTTCGGCGGCCATGGGGTTCATTGTGCCCGAGTGCCGGTTCGGGGCGTGTCGCGGCCGGGCGGCCCGCGCCGCGGATGTGGCTGACGACTCGACCCGTCCGGCATGGGGCATGCCCCGGGACCTGGCAGACTGTTCACGGACGTGCGACGGTGGCACACGCCCGCCTCGGGTCACGACGGAGCCTCCCGCGCGCCCGGTCCGCCTTGGTGTAATCGGCAGCACAGAGGTTTTTGGTGCCTTTAGTCCAGGTTCGAATCCTGGGGGCGGAGCCATCCGGATCTGACGAACCCACCGATCGGAGCACTCGTGACCGAGACACCTCAGCCGGCAGCAGTCATCGTTCTTGCCGCCGGCCAGGGCACCCGCATGAAGTCAGCGCTGCCGAAGATCCTCCACCCGCTCGGCGGCAAGCCGATGGTGGGGCACGCGCTGGCCGCGGCTCGCGAGCTCGAGCCCGCGCAGGTCGCCGTGGTGGTCCGGCACGAGCGCGACCTGGTCGCCGAGGCCGTCGCACAGCTCGACCCCGGCGCGATCCTGGTGGACCAGGACGACATCCCCGGCACGGGCCGCGCCGTGCAGTGCGCCCTGGCGGCGCTCGACGCCAAGGCCCAGGCCGCGGCCGCCGCCGCGGGGCTCGCCGACGGCGAGGTCGTGGGCGAGGGCATCGAGGGGCCGGTCGTCGTCGTGGCGGGCGACGTCCCGCTGCTCGACGGCGCCACGCTCGGCCAGCTCCTCGCCGCGCACCACGCGGACGGCAACGCCGTCACCATCCTCACCACCGAGGTCGCCGACGCGACCGGCTACGGCCGGATCGTCCGCGAGAAGGACACGGGGGACGTGCTCGAGATCGTCGAGCACAAGGACGCGAGCGTGGACCAGCTCGAGATCCTGGAGATCAACTCCTCGGTCTACGTGTTCGACGCCGTCACCCTGCGCCGCGGGCTGAACGGGCTGGACAGCAAGAACGCGCAGGGCGAGGTCTACCTGACCGACGTCGTCGCGTTCGCCCGCTCCGAGGGCCTGCACGTGCGGGCCCTGCTCGCCGACGACCCGATGCTGGTCGAGGGGGTCAACGACCGCGTGGCGCTGTCCGTCCTCGCCCGCGAGATGAACCGCCGCGTCGTCGAGGAGTGGCAGCGCGCGGGCGTCACCGTCCAGGACCCGGCCACCACGTGGATCGACGTCGACGTCGAGCTCGCCCCCGACGTCACGCTCCTGCCGAACACGCAGCTCAAGGGCGCCACCGTGGTCGCCACGGGCGCGACGATCGGCCCGGACACCACGCTGACCGACGTCGAGGTCGGCGCCGGCGCCACGGTGATCCGCACGCACGGCACGCTCGCCGTCATCGGCGATGACGCCTCCGTCGGCCCGTTCGCCTACCTGCGCCCCGGTACCAAGCTGGGCCGCAAGGGCAAGATCGGCACCTTCGTCGAGACCAAGAACGCCGAGATCGGCGAGGGCAGCAAGGTCCCGCACCTCTCCTACGTCGGTGACGCGTCGATCGGCGAGCACACCAACATCGGCGCCGCGTCGGTGACCGTCAACTACGACGGCGTGCACAAGCACCGCACGGTGATCGGCTCGCACGCGCGCACCGGCGCGGACAACATGTTCGTCGCACCCGTGACCGTGGGTGACGGCGCGTACACCGCTGCCGGGTCCGTGATCCGCCGGGACGTGCCCGCGGGCGCGCTCGGGGTCACCGCCGGGCAGCAGCGCAACATCGAGGGCTGGGTCGGCCGTCGTCGGCCGGGCACGGCCGCGGCCGACGCCGCGGCGTCGGCCAGCGCGCCGTCCGGCCTCGGTGACCAGGCACAGCGACAGCTTGCCCAGCAGAACGCAGCCGGGACCCCCACGGTCCCGCAGGCCGCGGCCACCCAGGCCGGACCGGCCGACCAGGCCCCAGAACCCGGGGCCGACGAGGAAGGAAAGTCGCACTGATGTCCAGCACCGTTCCCGGACCCAACCGCCACCCGCTCGTCCTGGCGGCGGGCCGAGCGCATCCTGAGCTGGCGAAGAACGTCGCGAAGGAGCTGGGCATCGACCTCCTGGGCGTGTCCGCGTACGACTTCGCGAACAGCGAGACGTACGTCCGCTTCAGCGAGTCGGTACGCGGCATGGACCTGTTCCTGCTCCAGTCCCACACCATGCCGGTCAACCAGTGGATCATGGAGCAGCTGCTCATGGTCGACGCCGCCAAGCGCGCCTCGGCGCACTCGGTCACCGTGGTCGCGCCGTTCTTCGGCTACGCCCGGCAGGACAAGAAGAGCCGCGGCCGCGAGCCGATCTCGGCCCGGCTCATCGCGGACATGTTCAAGACGGCGGGCGCGAACCGCCTGATGAGCGTGGACCTGCACACCGCGCAGATCCAGGGCTTCTTCGACGGGCCAGTGGACCACCTGTGGGCCATGCCGATCCTGGTCGACTACGTGCGCACCCGCGTCGACGTCGAGAACGTGACCGTCGTCTCGCCCGACGCCGGCCGCATCCGCGTCGCCGAGATCTGGGCCTCCAAGCTGGGCGGCGGCCCGCTGGCGTTCGTGCACAAGACGCGCGACGTCACGCGGCCCAACCAGTCCGTCGCCAACCGCGTGGTGGGCGACGTCCAGGGCCGGGACTGCGTGCTGGTGGACGACCTGATCGACACCGGCGGCACCATCGCCGAGGCCGTCAAGGTGATCATGGCCGCGGGCGCCAAGTCCGTGACCGTCGCGGCGACGCACGGCGTGCTGTCCGGCCCGGCCGCGCAGCGCCTCACCGAGTGCGGTGCGCGCGAGGTCGTGGTCACCGATACCCTGCCGATCGAGGAGGACCGCCGGTTCGAGAACCTCAAGGTGCTCTCGATCGCGCCGCTGCTGGCCTCCGCGATCAACGAGGTGCACTCCGACGGGTCCGTCACCTCGCTGTTCGACGGCAACTCCTGAGCCGAGCCGCCGAGCGGGGCACTTGACTCGGACACGGTCAACGGAGGACCGTGTCTTGACATCGATCTGGGAGGGTCAGTGACCGTCACCGTCGTGGTCCCTACGTTCAACGAGGGACCCAACGTCGCCGCGCTCACGGAGCGGCTCTGCGCCGCCTTCGGGGTGCTGCCCGACGACGGTCGCCGCCCCGGCGTCCCGCAGGGACCCGAGGGCGGCCCCGCTCCGGTGGGGGCACCGGAGCTGGCCGAGATCCTCTTCGTCGACGACTCGGACGACGACACCCCCGACCGGATCCGCGAGGTGGCGGCCACCGCACCCGTCCCGGTGCGGCTGCTGCACCGGGACACGCCGCAGGGCGGGCTCAGCGGCGCCGTCGTGGCCGGGCTGCGCACGGTGGACACCGAGTGGGCCGTGGTGATGGACGGCGACCTGCAGCACCCGCCGGAGCTCGTGCCCGCACTCGTCACGCGTGGGCGGGAGGCGGGCCTCGACCTCGTCGTGGCGTCCCGGTACACGGGTGACGGCGACGCCGGGGGCCTGGACGGCTGGTGGCGGCACGGCGTCTCGATCGCCTCGGCCCTGCTGGCGCGCTCCATGTTCCCGGTCCGGCTGCGGAACGTGACCGACCCGCTCACCGGCTTCTTCGCCGCCCGCGTGGAGAGCCTGGACCTCGACGCCCTGCACCCGCGCGGCTTCAAGATCCTGCTCGAGCTGCTGGCGCGCAACACCCTTGCCGTGGGCGAGGAGCCGTTCGTGTTCGGCGAGCGGTACGCCGGGCACTCCAAGGCCACCTTCAGGACGGGGCTGCGCTACCTGGAGCAGCTCGCGGCGCTGCGGTTCGGGCGGATGTCGCGGTTCGCGATCATCGGCGGCTTCGGGGCCGTGCTCAACATCCTCATCCTGTGGCTGCTCACCGCGCTGAGCGTGCACTACGTGCAGGCGGCGGTGATCTCCGCCGTCGTGACGATCCTGATCAACTTCCTGCTGCAGGAACGCTTCGTGTTCCGGGACCTGCGCGACGAGGGCCGCGGCGTCTGGTCGCGGTTCGCGCACTCGTTCGCGTTCAACGGCACGGAGGCGGCCATCCGGCTGCCCGTGCTGTGGTGGCTGGTCGAGCACACGGGCATGTGGCCCGTCCTGGTGCAGGCGGTGACGCTCGTCGTGGCGTTCCTGCTCCGGTTCGTGTTCCACGTCCAGGTGGTCTACAAGCCCCGGCGCACGCAGCCGGCGATCGGCGTCACACCGCCTCTCGGTGCGGATCGCGCCGACGAGCGGGTACAGTAGTCAGGTTGCCTCGGCGAGGGACGTCTGACGGCCGCGGCGGGACCTGATCCCGCAAGCACTCGGCCGGCGTCCGTGATCGACTGGGCGGCCGTCGGCGGCCCCGGGCGGAGTACCCCTCCAGCACCTCGCCCCGCGTGCCCGCTCCGCGCCCGTCACGTGTCCCGCGCCGACGCAGCCGCCATCTTCGAGTTGCACACATATCTTCCAGGAGTGAGTTCCCATGGCCGAGATCAAGCTCGCCGCTGAGCCCCGCACCGAGTTCGGCAAGGGTGCGGCCCGCCGCATCCGCCGCGACAACAAGATCCCCGCTGTCCTGTACGGGCACGGCACCGACCCGGTGCACGTGACCCTGCCGGGCCACGAGTCGATGCTGGCGCTGCGCCAGGCCAACGTGCTGTTCTCCATCGAGCTGGACGGCAAGGGCCAGCTGGCCGTCGCCAAGGACATCCAGCGCGACCCGGTCCGCAACGTCATCGAGCACATCGACCTGCAGGTCGTGCGCGCCGGCGAGAAGATCACCGTCGACATCACCGTGAACATCGTGGGCGAGTCGGCCCCGGGCACCATCCACCTGGTCGAGGAGCAGACCCTCTCCGTCGAGGCCGAGGCCACGCACCTGCCCGAGTCGGTCGAGGTCTCCATCGAGGGCCTCGAGACCGGCGCGCAGGTCCACGCGAGCGAGGTCACCCTCCCGGCGGGCTCGACGCTGCTCACCGACCCGAACGCGGTCGTCGTGCTCATCACCGAGCCGCGCGGCGAGGCCAGCCCGGACGAGGCCGAGGAGTCGGCGGAGTCCGCCGGTTCGGCCGCCGAGGCGTCCTCGGAGGGCTGAGCCCCTCCCGTACCCCGGAGCGTCCCGGCCTGAGCCGGGACGTACCGGGCCGAGGTATGACGGGCCGAGGTGGAACGTCCTGACGCGCGCACGAGAGGATCGTGCGCGGCGCGGGTTCCACCTCGGCCCGACCTGTCTCCGCCGTGCGGCCTCCGCCGTGCCGTCCCCGGCGCGGTGCGGCAGCCCCGCCCCGTGAACGCCGTCGTGAAGGGAACATGACATGAGTGACCGGCCCTGGCTCGTCGTCGGGCTCGGCAACCCTGGCCCCAAGTACGCCGGCAACCGGCACAACGTGGGGCAGATGGTGCTGGACCTGCTGGCCGAGCGCACCGGCGCGCGTTTCTCGAAGCATGCCCGGGCCCAGGCCGTCGTCGCGGAGGCCCGGCTCGGGGTGCTGCCCGGCGGAGCCCCCGGACCCCGCGTGATCCTGGCGAAGCCGACCACGTACATGAACACCTCGGGCGGCCCGGTCAGCACGCTCGCGAAGTATTACGACGTCGAGCCCGACCACGTGGTCGTGGTGCACGACGAGGTGGACATCCCCTTCGACACCATCAAGCTCAAGGTCGGCGGGGGCGAGGGCGGCCACAACGGCTTGCGCGACACCACCAAGGCGCTCGGCACCAAGGAGTACCACCGGGTGCGCGTCGGCGTCGGCCGCCCGCCCGGGCGGATGGACACGGCGGACTACGTGCTGCGCGACTTCAGCGGCACGGAGAAGAAGGACCTGCCGATCCTCGTCGACGACGCCGCAGACGCCGTCGAGATGCTGCTCACCGAGGGGCTGCTCGCGGCCCAGGGCAAGTACCACGTCGCCAAGGCCTGAGCCCGCCCGCGCCGCACGTCCCGCGCCGCATGTCTCCGGATCCCCAGGTCGCATCGCTGACCTGGGGATCCGTCGTTCCCGGAGGGTTCTGACAGCGCTGTAGGCAACCGGGTGAACCGCGGGTGATCATGCCGTCCTGGCTGGGCCCAACCGGCATGGGCGCTCCTAGGGTGGCGATGTGGGCAGCACCTTCGCACTTTCGTCACACCGGACCCGCCGGGGCCGTCGGCCCCTCGCGGCCTTCGTCGTCGCCGTCCTCGCGGCCTCGTCAGCGCTGCTGGCGGTGGTTCCCGCGGCGTCCGCGGCCGACCCGTGCGCACCCGGGAGCAACCCGGTCATGTGCGAGAACTCGAAGCCCGGCACGTCCCCCGACGTGTGGGACATCGACCGGTCCGGCGACGCCAGCATCCAGGGCTTCGCCACCGAGATGAGCGTGGACACGGGCAAGCGGGTCTCGTTCAAGATCGACACCGACGCCCGGGCCTACACGATCGACATCTACCGCACCGGCTGGTACCAGGGGCTCGGCGCGCGCAAGATCGCGTCGGTCACGCCGAGCGCCACGCTGCCGCAGCGGCAGCCGGAGTGCGCCTGGGACGTGACGACCGAGCTGGTCGACTGCGGCGGCTGGGGCGTCTCCGCGGGCTGGGACGTGCCGACCACGGCGGTGTCAGGCGTGTACATCGCCCTGCTGACCCGGACCGACACCGGCGGCCAGAGCCACATCACGTTCGTCGTGCGCGACGACGGGTCCACCTCCGACGTCGTCTTCCAGACGTCGGACACCACGTGGCAGGCCTACAACACGTACGGCGGGTCCAGCTTCTACACCGGCGGCGCCAACGGGCGCGCCTACAAGCTCAGCTACAACCGCCCCTTCGCGACCCGCGGCCTGGAGAACGGCCGCGACTTCTACTTCAGCGCCGAGTACGCGATGGTCCGGTTCATGGAGCAGAACGGCTACGACGTCACCTATATCTCGGGCGTCGACACCGACCGCGACGGGGCACGGCTGCTCGACCACAAGGCCTTCCTGTCCGTGGGGCACGACGAGTACTGGTCCGCTGCGCAGCGGACCGCCGTCGAACGGGCCCGCGACGCCGGGGTGCACCTCGGCTTCTTCGCCGGGAACGACATGTACTGGCACACGCGCTGGGAGCCGTCCGCCGCCGGCACGCCGTCCGACCACCGCACCCTGGTGTCCTACAAGGAGACGTGGGGCCGGGCCAAGATCGACCCGTCCAGCGAGTGGACCGGGACCTGGCGCGACCCCCGGTACGCGAGCTCGGCCGCGGGCGCAGGGAAGCCCGAGAACGGTGTGATCGGCACCCTCTACACGACCAACTACTCGGACCTGCCGCTCACGGTGACGTCCGAGGACGGCAAGCTGCGCATCTGGCGCGGCACGACGCTGAACAGCCTGCCTGCGGGGACCTCCCAGGCGCTCGCGCAGCACACGGTCGGGTACGAGTCGAACGAGGACCTCGACAACGGCTTCAGACCGGCGGGCCTGATCCGCATGTCGACGACGGTGGGCAACGTGCCCGAGTACCTGCAGGACTTCGGCAACACGGTGGCGCCCGGCGTCACGAAGCACACCATCACCCTGTACAAGGCCACGAGCGGAGCCCTGGTGTTCTCCGCCGGCACGGTGCAGTGGGCCTGGGGCCTCGACCAGGAGCACGACGGCAACGGCGCGCCCGCCGACTCGCGGATGCGCCAGGCGACGGTCAACCTCTTCGCGGACATGGGCATCCAGCCGGGCACCCTCGCCTCCGGCATCACCCCGGCGAGCAGGACGACGGACACCACCGGGCCGACCACCCAGATCACGAGCCCGGCCGCGGGGCAGACCTACCGCGGCGGGGCGAGCGTCACCGTCACGGGCACGGCCACGGACGCCGCGGGCAAGGTCGCCGGCGTCGAGGTGTCGCTCGACGGCGGCAAGTCCTGGCACCCCGCCGAGGGCCGGGCGAGCTGGAAGTACACCGGGCAGGCCTTCGGGTCCGGCGCGACACAGCTCCGCGCCCGGGCGATCGACGACTCCGCGAACATGGGGGCCGTGGCGACGGTGGGCGCGCAGGTGACCTGCCCGTGCACCGTGTTCGGCACCACCACGCCGCCGACCGGCCCGGCCGACGACTCGTCGGCCGTCGAGCTGGGCATGCGGTTCGTGCCCACGGACAGCGGCTACGTGAGCGGCGTGCGGTTCCACAAGACGGCGGCGAACACGGGCACGCACTTCGGTGCGCTGTGGAGCGCGTCCGGCGAGCAGCTCGCCCGGGTGCAGTTCACGGGTGAGACGTCGACCGGCTGGCAGGAGGCGTCGTTCACCAGCCCCGTCCCCGTCATCGGGGGGCAGGCGTACACGGTGTCCTACACCGCGCCCAACGGCGGTTACACCTCGACCCCGTGGGCCTTCCAGACCAAGGGCCGCGAGGCTGGGCCGCTCACCGTCGAGGGCGGGTTCGGCGCGGCGCCGGCCGGCCTGTACGGCTCGCCCGGCACCGTCCCCACCGAGAACTGGGACAACGCCAACTACTGGGTGGACGCCGTCTACACGACTAACGACAGCTCGCCGCTGGTCGCCTCCTCGCGGACCCCGGTCCCCGGTGAGGTCAGCGTGCGCCTGGACGCCCCGGTGCGGATCACGTTCTCCAAGAGCGTCGTGGCGTCGTCGATCAGCATGGCGCTGACCGATCAGGCCGGCACGGCGGCCCCCGGGACGGTGTCGTACGACGCGGCCACCCGCACGGCCACCTTCACGCCGTCGTCCCCGCTGGCCGGGTTCGCCACGTACAAGATGGTGGCCTCCGCCAAGACGTCCGACGGCACCACCCTGTCCGACGGCGGCACCTGGAGCTTCCGGACCCTACGCCCGCCGTCCACGACGTGCCCGTGCGGCCTGTTCGACGAGACGACGGTCCCGGGCGTCACGGCCGCGGCCGACAACGCCGCCGTCGTGCTGGGCATGCGGTTCACGCCGCGCGTGTCCGGCAAGGTCTCCGGGCTGCAGTTCTGGAAGTCGACGCAGATGGCCGGGCCGTTCGTGGCCACCCTGTGGGGAAGCAACGGGCAGGTGGTCGCGCAGAAGACCGTCTCGGACCCGGTGCCGCAGGGGTGGCAGGACGTCACGTTCGACACGCCCGCCGACGTGACCGGCGGCCAGGAGTACACCGTGGGCTACCGCGCGCCGACGGGCCGCTACCCGGTGACGCTCGGCGCGCTCGGCGCCACCCGGACGGTCGGGGACCTGAGCTCGCCGCAGAACGCGGGCGTGTACCTCTACGGCTCCGGCCGCCCGACGACCCAGACGTCCTCGTCCTACCTCGTCGACGTGCAGTTCGAGCCGGCCGCCGCGGCCCCGACCATCACGTCTCGGACGCCGTCCGCCTCCGCGGTCGACGTGGCGACGAGCACCAAGGTCTCGGTCACGGCCTCGCAGGCGCTGGCCACCGCCGGCACGACGCTGACGCTGACCGGCCCCGGCGGGGCGGCGGTGACCGGCACGCTGGCGGTCTCCGGCACGACGGCGACGTTCACGCCCGGGAGCGCCCTGACGGCCGGCGCGGCCTACACGGCGGCGTTCACCGGGAAGACGACCGGCGGGCAGACGCTCGGCCCGACGTCGTGGTCGTTCACCACGAAGGCGGCCGACGGCCAGTGCCCGTGCACGATCTTCGGCGCCGCGGTACCGCCGGTCGCGTCCGCCGACGACGGCGCGGCCGTGGAGCTCGGCACGCGGTTCACGGCGAGCCGCAGCGGCTTCGTCACGGCCGTGCGCTTCTACCGGGGGCCGGCGAACACGGGCACCCAGACGGTGTCGGTGTGGAACTCCGCGGGCACGCGCCTGGCGACGGCCCAGGCGGCGTCGGGCGGGAGCGACGGCTGGCAGACGGTCACGCTCGCGCAGCGGGTGGCGGTCACCGCCGGGAGCACCTACACCGTGTCCTACCTCGCGCCGAACGGCGGCTACGCGGCAGGGTCGGGCTACTTCTCCGCGGCACGCACCGTCGGCCCGCTGACGGCGCCCGCGAACGCCGGCACCTACCTCTACGGCGGCGGGTTTCCGCAGTACACCTGGCAGAGCTCCGGGTACTGGGTGGACCCGGTGTTCACCGACCAGTAGGGACGACGCAGGAGAGGCGGACGC